>NZ_JBHTSL010000008.1:64999-132045 GCF_042795115.1 Arthrobacter sp. NPDC056493
CTCCCTGCGAGTGGGTCTTCACAGCATCCGCTTCACGGGCAGGGCTGTCAACGCCTTCGCCGGCGTTCCGGGAATTGCCGACGGCGGGCCGTCCCTTGTCGGCGGAATGGCCCGGTGCTACTTTCAGAAGGACGCTTGCAGAAGGTGGCCACGCCATGGTTGTCGATGGTGCCCAGTTGTTCGTCCGCTATGCCTATCCGCCGAATTCGCGCGGCAGCTGTGGGCCGCCGGACAGTGACGCCCTGCTGCACTACGGGCAGTCCGGCGTCACGGACCAGGGGCTTCGCGAACTGGCCAGGGGCTTCGCCGGCGCGTGGCCCTACCTCGAGCTGATCGCAGGGGCGCACGGCATTGCCGACCCGCTGGACGCCCGCGTGGTGGAGGCCTATTGGGTGGGCAACAGCCTGCTGGATACCGTGGGCATCACCAACCTCGGCAATTCCATGGAGGACCGGTTCCGGGCCCGCACCGGACGGCAGTTCCCGCACCTGGTGGAAGGCGTCCTGGCGGGCGGGGTCCCGCACCACAGCTTCCACGTGTTCGAGATCTATCCGTGGCTGGGCCTGCTCCGCGACGAACGGCGGCACGAGACCGCGCTGAACGTGCTGGACAGGTGCCGGATCCGCTGGGGGCTGGTGCTCGCAATAACTGGCGACGACGCCGTGGTGCAGTCCCGGCCGCTGGTCTGGGACGGCGCAGCCCTGGACATTGGCGAACCCGCAGTGGAGACGGCCAAGTTCGCCGTGAACGGAACCGGCTTCGTGGCGGGGCTGGCCGTGGGCGACGTCGTCTCGCTGCACTGGGACTGGGTGTGCGACAGGCTCTCGGCGCATCAGCTGCAGCAGCTCAAGAACTTTACGGCGCGGCACCTCCGGATTGCCAACAATGGCGTGGAGCACCGCGGCGCGGCCATAGCACTGGAGCACTGACCACCAATCCTGCGGTTAAGGTGACTGCGGCGCCCGCGTCCCGGTCCCGGGATCTGCCGGGCGGCCCATCAGTTCCAGCCCTTCCATGGCCTGTTCCGCGCCCGCGGCGTCGACCCGTTCCAGCGCGAAGCCCATGTGGATCAGGACCCAGGTGCCGGGGTCGAGGGGCCCCTCATCGAGCAGCCCGATGTTGATCTTCCGCTGCACTCCGGCCACATCGACGAGGGCGAGCTGGCCGCCGTAGCCCTCGAGGACTTCAACGACCCGGCCGGGGATTCCGAGGCACATGGAGGGACACCGCCTTACTTGGAAGTGGAAGACCGGTTTGGAGTGGAAGAGTGCTGGCCGAGCAGGGACCCGACGGCGGCGGCGGCCTTGGGCACGGCAGTGGCCACTGCAGCCGAGAGACCGATGCCTTCGGACAGGTCGGCGGGGACGCAGCCGACCACATAGGTTGCAGGCAGGCTGCCACCCATGGACCGAAGCCGGCCCAGCACCGCCGCCGGGTCCATGCCGTGGGGATCGAGCACCGCCCGGCCGTCCAGGTCCGCCTCATTGACCTGCAGCACGCGGATGCTGCCTGGGGCTGACTTCCCGTCGGCGGGCACCGTGTCCACGAGGACAAGGATGTCGACGCCGGCCAGAAGGTCGTAGGCCAGGTGCATGCCCCGGATGCCGTAGTCCATCACGCGAACGCCGGGGGCCAGCGGCCGCGGCTGGGTGGCCAGGTGCCGCGCCACCTCGGGGCCGAAGCCGTCGTCGTGCAGGAACATGTTCCCCACGCCGGCCACGAGGACGCCGCCGCCGGTCACATCCGCCGCACTTTCATGTAGCGCTTGATGTCGGGAACCGAGCGGATTCCGACGTAGATGCCCCAGAGGGCCATCGCTGCCAGCACTGAAACAGTGGCCATTCCTATTGCCTTCATTGCGGGGTTTCCTTTCCCTCCAGCGGTTCGAGTTCGTCGGGGGCGTAGTAGAAGGACCGGCCGTAGCCCTCATGGAGATCGGCCGCCGGATCCTGCTCAAGGACGAGCCCGACGTGGGTGCTGCCGTCGACGTCGAAATGCACGCTGGTGACCCGCCCGGTCTGCCCCCCGAAGAACAGGTCCTGGGCGTCGGCGCGCCGCTTCGGGTGCACGCGCACGCGGCTCCCGCGCGCCACCGCGACGCCGTTGATCACGACGGCGTCCTGGTCAGGCCGCACGCTGGCCTCCGCCTCGGGATTCCACCAGGGGATGTCCTGGCCGGCCGTGGTCCAAACCCCGTCGGGATCCGCGGCGAACGCGTGCGGGCTCCGCAGGGCGCCGTGCAGATGCTGAAGGTCCTCCGGCGACATCGCCTCGCAGCGGTCAATGACGGCGGCGGCCCGCGGGTCCGTCGCCCGCGCCTCGGCCTTTTCCTCATCGGTGAGCGTCAGCACCCGTAACGTGAGGATCTCGTCGATCTCGGTGGAGTCGTACAGTGCCACCGAACTTTCCGGGGCGACGGCGGGGTGGTCATAGAGAATGATGGGCGAGATCAGCAGCACGTCCGTCTGGCCTTCGGGGCCGGCAAGCACGGGCCAGCAGCGGTGCTGGGAACACAGCCCGGCTGCCCGCTGCGCCCACCCGGGCGGGTCCAGCAGGGAGACGAAATCCCCGTCCCGCACGCTCAGCAACAGGTGCGCCCCGATGAAGGAGACCGCAATGGCGCCCTGCCGGTTCCCGGCCGGCAGGGGACCGGCTGGCACTGTAGCGGCTGGTATTGGTTCGGCCGTGTTTGCCGCGGTGACGCTGAGCCGCAGCAGCCCGCCGGAATCTTCGGCGGCGTTGAGCCGCAGTTCACCGCGGAGGGCACGACGGCGGCGCACCAGTCGGCCGGCCGGCCTCCCGGCGCCGTCCTTGAGTTCCTCGACGTCGAGTCCCGCCGGAACGTCCAACGGTACGACCCGTCCTGCCCGGAGCTGGGACACGGAGAAGGGGCCGAACACTTTTTCCTGCTCAACTGCCTCGTCCCAGCTCAGCCAGTTCGCACCGCCCACGGCGAGGCTGTCCACAGGACTGAACCCACCGCCGTCGTTCGCTTTTTCCGCCGTCCGCGTCTGCAGCTGCAGGAAGCGGAAGTGGATTTCCAGCCCGGTCAGGGCTCCCGGGGCAAGCAGGCAGTCGGCGGACATGGAGGGTTCCTCACCGCTGCCGTCCGCCGCGGCGCCCGGGGGACCCAGGATCCCGAACTGCCAGCGGGCCCGGTTCTTCTGGGAGGAGGCACGGTAGGGGTAGAGCAGATAGCCCTCGTAGAGGACGGCGTCTGCGACGGCACGGGCAAGGGCCAGGCTGGTGTTCATGGCCGTTCCCCGGACACATCGGCGGTGGCCTGGGCGAGCAGTTTCTCCATCGTGGCTTCCCACGACGTGAGGCCCCGTCCGGACTTGTACCGGGCCAGCGCCGCCAGGACGTCGCGATCCAGGCGGATCCATCCGGCGTTGGGGAAGTACTGGTCCATCAGGCTGCGCCAGGCCGCGACCGGCAGCGGGTAGGACGCCTCAAGGTCCCAAGGCACCTGTTCCACCGTGAACCCCGTCTGCCCCTTGGTGAACACGGTGCCGGAGAACAGCAGCTCCAGCGGTATCTCGCCATCGCCCAGGGCGTGCAGGTACTTGGCGGCGGCCACGTCGAAATCGAAGGTGCAGGGCAGCGGGAGGTCCACCTCGGTGCTGCCCGTGAACCCCTGCACCATGGTGCTGCACTGCATCCAGAGGAACGACTTGAGCGTGGTGGGCCAGCGGCCGCGCTCGCCGAAGAGGTCCAGCAGGCCCGTCTCCTCCTCGGGCGCGTAGCCGCGGCGCTGCGGCAGGATCCGGACCTGGCAGCGCAGGGCCAGCGCGTGCACCACGGCTCCGGTGGCCTCCGCCACCTGCAGCCTGGCCGTCAGCTGCGGGGCGGCGGCGTAGGGTTCGGGCCGTATCTCCAGCACGGCGAACGAAAGTTCGGTCACCGGAAGCCTCCCCTGCCGGACGCGTTGCCGCCTGCCGCGCTGCCGGACGCCGCGCTGCCGGACGCCGCGCTGGCGGAACCCGCGCTGGCGGAACCCGCGCTGGCGGAACCTGCCGGGGCCGGAACACTGCGGCGGCCGATCCGGTCGAAGAAGGCGGCGAGCTCATCGCGTGCCTCCTGGCCGCCGTCGAACCCCCGCCAGAGGCGGCGCAGCCGGCCCACCAGCTCGTAGCAGGCGTCCACCGGAACGAGGTGGCAGTCGGCGGCCTTGCCCGGACCAGGGCCGCGGATCAGCAGGGCTTCGGTGTCCGGCGCCGCGAGGCCGAGGGCCGGGTTGCAGGCCAGCACGGCGTCCCAGGCGGCGAGGGGCAGCTCCGACTCCGTGGCTCCGGCCGGGCCCGGGTAGAACGCCACCGTGCGGCTGAGTTTGGAGCTGCGGAAGAAGAATGCGAGGCCCACCGGGATTTCCAGTTCGTCCCACTGCCCCGGGCCGAGATCGAAGCCGGGGAAGGAGAGGTACCGGTCAGGCACCGAGCGGTAGCGCATGTGCGCGGCCTCGTCGGTGAAGAGGAGGTAGCAGGGCCGGCAGGTGCACATCATCGCGTGGCTCTCCAGGTCCACCACGTGCTGGTGCGCGTCGGGGATCGGTTCGCCGCACATTTCGCAGCATTCCCCGGCGGCGGGGGCGGGCCGGTTCGCGGAAATCCGCCGCAACAGGGCTACCGGCAAGGCGCCGCTGGCCTGACCGGTCCCCGCACCGCGCCCTGTACCTCCTCCGTTTCCCACGTTCATCTTCATGTCCATCTCAGCGGTCCTGTCCCGCGGCTGCCTGCAGTTCGTGGGCCATGCCGGCTGCCGGTGCCGGGGTGGGCACCGACGCCGCCGGCACAGACACCGCCGGCACGGACACCGCAGGTTCCGGCATGGGGTCTGCCGGTCCAAGCCGCGCCGGAACGTCCCGCCCTGCCGGTGTCACCAGCGGGAGTGCCTGCACCGGCGTCACGGCTGCCGGGGCCGCCGGTACCGGTGGAACCGGGAGCGGTGAGGCCTGCACGGACACCGTCGGGACCGCCACGGACATCACGCCGTTCCGGACCAGCAGCGGGAGTGGCTCCAGGTGCAGGCCTTTGTCCTCGAGGCAGGCGCCGGCCCGCCGCACGTCATAGTGGCCGCGGCAGGTGGGGCAGGTGAGCAGGCCTCCGCCAACCGGTGCCGCGAGGGCGCGCTGCAGCACGGCGCCGGCCATCGAACCGGTGCAGCGCGGGCAGTAATCGCGGTACGCGTAGATGTCCTGACCTGTCCGGCAGGCCAGCACCGCATAGCCGCCGACGAGGAAACCCGCCACCTCGCCGGGTTCGAGCCCTGCAATCTCCGGAACGGGTTCCCAGGTGCCGCCGGCCATGTCGTGCCAGGATTCTGCGGGCATGCCGCCCGCTGGATTGTTCACCCGGACCAGCAGCGAATCCACCGGAATCAGCGCCGGCGCACCCGGCTGCTTTTCCGCCTCGACGACGTCGATGGCCGTCACTTCGGGGGCTGCGTTCTGGATGGCCTCCTCAACGGCGTACTTGAGGGTGACGGACGACGACGGGCAGCCCTGGCAGGTGCCCAGCAGCTTGAGCCGCACCACGCCGTCGGGGCTGATGCCTTCCAGTTCCACGTCGCCGCCGTGGGAGCCCAGGTAGGGCCGGACGCTGTCCAGCGCCGCGGCCACCCGTGCCTCCATCGAATGGGGGTGCAGTCCGTGGATCACCAGGAGCCCGGCCACCAGGCTGTCCGCGGTCAGCGCTTCCAGAGTGCCGTCGTCGAGCTTTCCCTGGGCCTGCAGGATCTCCATGATCCGCTGCAGTCCGGCCCCGTACAGGTCTGTGACCTGCCGGACCAGGTCCTCGGCCCGGCCGCGGGCCACCGCCCCGCCGGAGCCGAGCGCGTCAAGGAGTGTGCCGATTTGGTCGCCGTTCTGCGGCGGCGGCCGGTCCCCGCCGAGCATGGCCTACTCGCCGGTCAGGGTCTGGGTGGGGGAGTGCAGCATGTCCAGCGTCTGCCCGTTGCCCAGGTACATGTGGACACCGCACGGCAGACAGGGATCGAAGCTGCGGACGGTGCGCATGATGTCGATGCCCTTGAAGTGCTCCCGGTCGTTCTCCTCGAAGATCGGCTGCCCCTGGACCGCGTCCTCGTACGGGCCGGCCACGCCGTTGGAATCGGTGGGGCTGGCATTCCAGGGGGTGGGCGGGTAAGGGTGATAGTTGGCGATCTTGCCATCGCGGATCACCATGTGGTGGGACAGGACACCGCGGACCGCCTCGGTGAAACCGCAGCCGATGCCTTCATCGGGGACCTCGAATGTTTCCCACGTCTTGGTGCGGCCCGCCCGGATTTCCTCCAGCGCCTTTTCCGCGAAGTGCAGTGCGGCAGCCGCTGCGTAAGCCTGGAAGTAGGTGCGGGCACGGTTGCGTTCGAGCGTGTTGCTCCACTGCGGGATGTTCCACTCGAAAGTGACGGGTCCCTTCAGCGCGGTCTTGGGCAGGTTGATCTGCACGCTCCTGCCGGTGGCCTTGAGGTAGCCGATGTCCACGAGTCCGGCGAGCGCGGTAGCCCAGAGCCGGGCCAGCGGGCCGCCGCCGGTGTCCAGGGCGAGGTTGTCCTGTCCGTCGAACCAGCGCGGTGACATGACCCAGCTGTACTTGTCCGAAAGATCGCGCTTCTGCGGCCGCGGGTTGGTGTGCTGGTTCCAGGGGTGCCTGCGGTCCACCGGGTTACCCAGCGGATCGTGGGTGACGAACATTTCCTGGCCTTCCCAGTCCTCGTAGTACGAGGAGCCGAGCATGATCCGCAGGCCCAGGTTGATGCGGACCAGGTCGGTGGTGACCAGCTTGCCGTCCACCACCACGCCCGGCGTGACGAACATCTTCCGGCCCCACTCGGTCATGTCCTTGTACTCGAAGTTGCAGAAGTCCGGGTCCTGCAGCGAACCCCAGCAGCCCAGAAGGGTCCGCCGCAGCCCCACCTGCTCGTAGCCGGGCAGGGCCTCGTAGAAGAAGTCGAACAGGTCGTCGTGCATCGGGACGACCTTCTTCATGAATTCGACGTAGCGCATGAGGCGGGTGAGGTAGTCCGTCATCAGCTGGATGGTGGCCACTGTCCCCACGCCGCCCGGATACAGCGTGGAGGGGTGGACGTGGCGGCCCTCCATGAGACAGAACATTTCACGGGTGGCGCGGCTGACCTGCAGCGCTTCCCGGTAGAACTCGCCGGTGAACGGGTTCAGCGAGCGCATGATGTCGGCGATGGTCCGGTAGCCGTGGTCGGCCTCGTGGGGTGCCCTGGTGTTTTCCGCCTTGGCCAGGACGCCGGGGTTGGTTTCGGAGACCATCTTTTCGCAGTAGTCCACGCCGACGAGGTTCTCCTGGAAGATGTTGTGGTCGAACATGTACTCGGCGGCCTCGCCCAGGTTGACGATCCATTCGCCCAGGTTCGGGGGCTTGACGCCGTAGGCCATGTTCTGTGTGTAGCAGGAGCAGGTGGCGTGGTTGTCCCCGCAGATCCCGCAGATCCGGCTGGTGATGAAGTGCGCGTCCCTCGGGTCCTTGCCTTTCATGAAGAGGGAGTAGCCGCGGAAGATCGAGGACGTGCTCTTGCATTCCACGACCTGGTTGTTCTCGAAGTCGATCTTGGTGTAGATGCCGAGGCTGCCGACGATCCTGGTGATGGGGTCCCAGTTCATCTCCACCAGGTTGTTGTTACCCGTTCCGCTTCCGGAACCCATGGGAATTGTTGACGTCATTGTCTTCGCCTGTCTGGAAGTGGGTGGGTTACCAGGTGCGCCGGGCCCCGGTGAGGAGCTCGGGTCCGGGCCGGCGCCACTTGGGCTCCTGGTCCAGCGTGTGCGTCGTGATGCCCCGCAGGGTGCGGATGGCAGCGCCGTAGGGGCGGATGGTGCTGGTGGACAGCTTGCCGCCGGGAGGCTCGTCCATGAACGGCATGAACTTGTCCGGGAAGCCCGGCATGGTGCAGCCGATGCAGATGCCGCCAACGTTGGGGCAGCCGCCGATGCCGTTCATCCAGCCACGCTTGGGCACGTTGCACTTCACCACGGGACCCCAGCAGCCGAGCTTGACGATGCACTTGGGGGAACCGTATTCGGTTGCGAAGTCGCCCTGCTCGTAGTAGCCGGCCCGGTCGCAGCCCTCGTGGACCGTCTTGCCGAACAGCCACGTGGGGCGCAGTGCCTCATCCAGCGGAATCATCGGTGCCTGGCCGGTGGCCTGATAGAGCAGGTAGGTCATGGTTTCGGAGAGGTTGTCAGGCTGGATCGGGCATCCGGGCACGCACACGATGGGAATGCCGGCCTTGGACTTCCAGTCGTAGCCCAGGTAGTCCGGCACGCCCATGGCGCCGGTCGGATTGCCCGCCATGGCGTGAATGCCGCCGTAGGTTGCGCAGGTTCCGGCGGCGATGATGGCCGTGGCCTTGGGAGCCAGGCGGTCCAGCCATTCGCTGGTGGTAATGGGCTGGCCGGTCTCAAGGTCGTTGCCGAACCCGCACCAGTAGCCGCCGGGGTCGTGGAGTTTCTCGTTGGGGATTGATCCCTCGACCACCAGCACGAACGGTTCCAGTTCGCCGCGGTCCGCTTTGCGGAACCATTCCAGGAAGTCGTCTGCCCCTTCCTGCGGGCCGCATTCGAAGTCAATCAGTGGCCAGTGCATGGCGATCTTCGGCAGGCCGGGCAGCGCCCCGAGGGCGATTTCCTCGACGCTCGGCTGGGTGGCCGCGGTCAGCGCCACCGAGTCGCCGTCACAACTGAGCCCTGCGTTGATCCACAGCACGTGGATAAGGGCTTCTTCGGCCTTGAGGGAAGTTTCCGTAGGCATCGTTGCCTCTTTTCAGTGCCCCCTGCGGGGCTCAGTGTGCTTCTGTCAGGGAGCCGGTCAGGGGTTCTGACCGGGCTGTCCCGGGGATCGGCGCCGCCGCGGAGGAGGTGCCGCCATCGAGCCAGCCGTACCAGGCGGCGAGGCCTTCGCCGGTGGTGGCGGACAGCGTGAGGAATTCGGCCCGCGGATTGATCTGCCGGATGCGGCGCAGGCACTCGTCGACGTCGAAGTCGACGTAGGGGAGCAGGTCCGACTTGTTGACGATCACGAGGTCGGCCGCCATGAACATGTGCGGGTATTTCTGGGGTTTGTCATCACCTTCCGTAACCGAGACGATCACCACCTTGGCTGTTTCGCCAAGGTCAAAAAGCGCGGGGCAGACGAGGTTGCCCACATTTTCAATGAAGACCGTGGAGCCCGGCTCCGGGGATAGCGCATCAAGGCCGCGCTGCAGCATGTCGGCGTCGAGGTGGCAGCCTGCTCCGGTGTTGATCTGGATGACGGGGCGCCCGGTGGCGCGGATGCGGTCCGCGTCGAGGGAGGTCTCCTGGTCCCCTTCGATCACGCCTGCGTTCAGGCGCCCGCCGAGCTCGGTCAAAGTGCGGACCAGCAGGGTGGTCTTGCCAGCGCCCGGCGAACTCATGACGTTGAAGGCACGGACTCCCCGGCCGGCAAGCCAGCCGCGGTTTGTGGCGGCCAGCAGGTCGTTCTTGGCCAGCACGTTCTGTTCGAGCACGATGGTCTCCGTGCCCGGATCCGCATGGTGGTGCGCGTTGACATGCCCGTGGTGGTGGTCGGGGGAGTCAGCGTGGACGTGGGGGTGCTCATGGGAGTCTGCGTGCTCGTGTGTGTATGTGCGCCCGTGCTCGTCCGTATGGCTGTGCGGGTGCCCCTGCCCGGGCGCCTGCAGTTCGCCTGCGAGGTTTGAAATGCGGGTGCCGGCGTCATCGCCGCAACCGCATGTTGTACACATGTCCTATGCCACCTCCACGGACATCAGCATCAGCTCACGGCCGCCGAGGACTTCGACGTCCGCGCTTCCGCAAGGGCAAAGCAGGATGAGATCGCTCAGGCTGAATTCGGCCTGGCAGGTGCGGCACCGTCCCCGGCCCTGCGGTTCCTCGATCTGCAGCCGCGCGCCGGCCAGCGGAGTGCCCGCCGTTGCCACGTCAAAACAAAAGCGCACGGCATCAGCCAGTACGCCGGAAAGGGGACCGATCCTCAGGTTGACCGCCGTGACCGTCCGTTCGCCTGTGCGGTTGAGAACGGCGTCGATAAGGCCCTGCGTGATGGAGAGTTCGTGCATAATCGCGCCCCTTCCTGCCAAGATAGGCTCGCGCCAGACAAAACGCAACCGGCGCTAGGGTGGGAGGATGCCGTCCTTCCAGACCAGACTCAAGATCACCGGGCTGAAGCCGGGCAACCCTCCCGAAGCCGTGATGGACACCGCCGTCGAGTCGCTGCGGTCGCGGCACCACGTGGAGTCACACCAGCTGGAACTGGCCGGCGGTGTGCCGCAGCTGAACCTGCGGTTCCTCGTGGAGGCCACCGCATACAGCAGTGAGAACAGTGCAGCCCGGGAGTCGGCCGCCGTGATGCGCGACGCCGTCGAACGCGTTGCGCTGACAGGCTCACTTTCGGTGCTCCGCCGCAGCCGCGGCCGCTGGGCGTCCGTTTAGGCTGGGCGCGTCTTTTGGGCTTGGGCGCGCGTTTTAGGCTTGGGCGCCGGGACCTTACATGCCTGGCCCGGGGGCGCTGCCCGGTTCGTCCACCGGGGAGCGGTCGCCGCGCCGGCGGGTGACGATGAGGCCCACGACAGCACCGATCACCAGGCCAACGGCAACACCGATCAGCGAACTCGCCCAGAAGGGCAGCCGCGTGGCGGAGCCCGTGAAGTAGCCGAGACCCACGAGCCACGTCGCCCACAGCACCGCTCCCAGCCCGGCGCACAGGCTGAAGCCCCGGGTTGAGACGTCGGCGATGCCCGCGGCGGCTGACGTCGCAAGCCGGCCCCCGGGGATGAACCGGGCGCCGATGATGGTGCCGTAGGCGGAGGACCGGCCGGCCTTGGCGATGGCCTCGTGGATGCCACGGTGGACCTTCCGGCCCCACGTCCAGCGGTCCAGGATATGGCTCAGCCTGCGCTTGAACAGCTGGAACACCACCATGTCGCCCAGCCACGATGCGGTGGCGGACAGGAGGCCGACCAGGAACAGGTTGGCCCGGCCCTCGGCGGACAGGGCACCGCCCGTGATCAGCACCATCTCGGACGGGATGGGCGGAAAGATGGCATCGCCGAGCACAGCGGGAACGATCCAGAAGTAGATCGCGGTGCTCCACGTGTCCGGATTGCCGAAGTCCATCTGCACAACGTACCGCACACGGAAGGGGAGCGCGCCGGGAGCATGGCCCCCACGTGGCAGGACTCTCCGCCCGGCGGACCCTGTCCGCCTGGCGGGCCTACGACTGGCCGCGGGACAGTGCCACACTGGCTGCATGCGGATAGAGATCGTTGAGGGTGACATCACCGGACGGCCGGTGGACGCGGTAGTCAATGCGGCCAATTCCTCGCTGCTGGGCGGCGGTGGTGTGGACGGGGCGATTCACCGCGCGGCTGGGCCTGAACTGCTGGTCGCCTGCCGCGAGCTGAGGGCGACGACGCTCCGGGACGGGCTGCCCGTGGGTGCTGCCGTGGCCACCCCCGGGTTCGGGCTGCCGGCGCGCTGGGTCATCCACACCGTCGGGCCCAACCGCCACGCAGGGCAGACCAACCCGGCACTGCTGGCGTCCTGTTTCACCGAGTGCCTGCGGGTCGCCGAGGGCCTGGGTGCCAGGTCGTTGGCCTTTCCCGCGGTGAGCGCGGGGGTTTACGGCTGGGACGCCCGCCAAGTGGCGCAGATAGCCTTCGACGCCGTCCGGTCCTATCCCGCCCGTTCCGGGGAAGGTGGCGTGGAGCTGGTGGAGTTCGTGCTCTTCAGCCCGGAAACCGTGGCGGTCTTCCGGACTGTCCTTGAAGGTGCTTCCTAGCGGACTTCGGCCTGGTTAGCGGACTTCGCTCAGCTGGAGGCGGCTGCGGTACTCGACGGCCGCCTTGGTGATGGGGTCCACGAACCGGATGCCGCGTGCCAGCAGCTGGAGCGGTTTGGTGTAGTCGTCGGGTGCCTTGTCCAGCAGCTCGGGGTAGAACGAATCGTGCAGGATACCCAGCCCCAGTGAGGCCATATGCACGCGGAGCTGGTGGGTTTTCCCGGAATGCGGTTCGAGCCGGTACAGGCCGAGGCGTCCTGCTCCGGCGGCCGTCTGGCCGCCGGCAGCACCGCCGTCGAACGTCCGCAGCAGGTCGATGCGCGTCTCCGCATTCGGCTCGCCGTCGATGACTTCCGCCAGAAGGTAGCTCCGGGACTTGGTCATCCGGTTGCGGACCACTACCGGGAATTCGACGGCGGGATGCCCTGCGGCCGGTTCCGCCGCGGACACGCACTCGTATTCCTTCTGGACCTGGCGCTTTTCGAAGAGCACCTGGTACTTCCCCCGCGTCTCGGGGTTGGTGGAGAGCAGGAGGATGCCCGCGGTCATGCGGTCCAGGCGGTGCATCGGGATCAGGTCCGGGAGGTCCAGCTGGTTCCTGAGCCGGACCAGCGCCGATTCCTGGATGTATGTGCCGCCGGGGGTGGTGGGCAGGAAGTGCGGCTTGTCCACCACCAGGATGTGCTCGTCCTGGTGCAGGATGTTCAGCTCCACGGGCAGCCGGGTTTCCGGTGGGAGGGTGCGGTAGTACCAGATGAAGGTGTGGTCCTCGAGCCTGGTGCCGCGGTGCAGGGGGATGCCGCCCTCGCCCACGATCTCGCCGGCATCGAACCGGTCCTCGATGCCCTGGGGGTCGATGTGCCCCCAGCGGTGCATCATGTAGTCCATTGCGGTGTCCCAGGGCCCCTCGTCCGGGAGACGCAGGCGGGTCGCGTTCACGCCGTCGCGCACGGGAAGGGGGGATTGCATCACCGGTCCATTCTACTTTGCGCCCGAATCCCGCCTTCCCCGCCCCCACTTCGACGGTTCCCTGCCCACTCGACGGCCCGCGCCGTCGAACACGCAGGGAACCGTCGAAACGGCAAGGGACACCCCCGGGTCAGGCGGCCCAGCCCCGGATCATCGCGTCCAGCGCCGCGGAATACGCCGACTGCCAGTCGGTTTCCGGAGGGCCGACGCGCGCCAATTCCAGGCTTACGAGGCCATGGACCTGTCCCCAGATGGCCGTGGCCACCGCTTCCACGGGCACCTGCAAGAGGGTGCCGGCGGACTGCGCCGATGCCACGGCCTCAGCCAGCGGAGCCATGGCGCCAGCGGCGACCTCGGGGCTCGGCTGGCACTCCGTGTAGGCCGCCATGGCGCCGCCGAACATCAGGCGGTACAGGGCCTGGTGCTCCAAAGCCCAGGTCCTGTACGCCACGCCCAGGCCGCGCGGGTCTGTGACTGTCTTCCTCATCGGCATGCGTGCGAACCGGTGGTGGAAGGTGGGAACCGTGGCCAAGGTTGCGGCGGCAATGCCCAGGATGCTCCGCCACCTCGCCGGGAACCCGGCGTCGGGCATGCTGGGATGCGAGCAGTGGTTTGGGCGCACGACTGTCATGGTCAGCTACTGGGAAAGCCCGGAGCACCTGCAGAAGTTCGCGGCAGACCGTGAGTCACCGCACCTGGAGCCCTGGCGCCGGTTCATGAAGGAGGTGGCCGGTTCAGGGGATGTGGGCGTGTGGCATGAGACGTACCACGTGCCTGCCGAGGGGATTGAAACCATCTACAACGGGATGCCGCTCTTCGGCCTGGCCAAGGCTACGGCGCAGGTCGCCGTCGGGCCGGGCAGCAACACGGCGCGGCAGCGCATTGGGCGGCCGGGTAGATCCGCTCCCGCTGGAGCTTAGGCGCCACCGCAAGTCAGGCGATGGCGGTGGCGGGCGAGTCCCGCAGTGTCCGCCGGAGCTGCGGGGCGGCGTCCAGCCTGTCCTGGGCCGCCCGCAGCGCGAGGACTGCGGTCTCCAGCTGGTCCGGCGGCAGGGTGAACGGAATGCGGAGGAAGTTTTCGAACACCCCGCCCACACCAAAGCGCGGCCCGGCGGCAAGGCGGATGCCGAACTCCGGGGCGATGACGGTCAGGGCCGTGCTGCTGGGTGACGGCAGCCGGCACCAGGCTGCCAGGCCGCCGTCGGGCCGTTCCGCCTCCCATTGCGGCAGGTGCGCCTGCAGCAGTTCCAGCAGCGCGGACCGGTTCTCCCGGAGCGCAGACAGGCGGGCCGGCAGGGGGTCGGCCAGGTTCCGCACCAGGTGCGCCGCCGCAAGCTGCTCCACCACCGGACCGCCCAGATCCATCGTGGTCCGGACGGCCGCGAACCGCTGAATCAGGCTCTCCGACGCGCGGATCCACCCGGTGCGCATGCCCGCCCAGTGGGACTTGCTCAGCGATCCGATGGACACCACGGCCGGGCTGAAGGAAGCCAGCGGTGCCGTCGTGGCGCCGTCGAGGTTTAACTCACGGAGCGTCTCATCCACCACCAGGACAGTGCCCGACGCCGCAGCGGCGCGGACCAGGCGGCGGCGCTGCGCGTCGGGCATCAGCCGGCCGGTGGGGTTGTGGAAATCCGGGACCGTGTAGAACATGCGGGGCCGCTGCTGCGCGAGGGCTGACTCGGTCGAGTCCAGGTCCCAGCCCCGCTCCGGCGCAGGCGGCAGGGGCACCGGAACCATGCGGCAGCCGGTGGCGCGGATGGCGTCCAGCGCGTTCGGGTAGGTTGGCTGCTCCATGAGGACCCTGTCCTGTTTGCCGACCAGCGCCCGCAGCACGACGTTGAGGGCATGCTGCGCGCCGGACGTCACCAGAATCTGGCTGGCCGTGGTGGGCACACCGGCGTCGGCATAGTGGCCGGCAATCGCCTCCCGAAGGGCCGGCACGCCCAGGGCGTCGTAGCCGAAGCCCGGCAGCAGGGCGGGCAGCTCCGTGAGGGCGGCGGCGAAGGCCTGGTGGACCGCCTCGCCGCTGGCCGGGAGCGACGCATACGCGAGGTCGATGACGCCGTCGGGAACAGCCAGGCCCGGCGCCCCCGATAACGCCGCCCGGGAGTCCCGTTCCTGGCCTGCTGTGTAGGCCGTCCGCGGCAGGCACGTGCGGCCGCGAGTGCCCTGGCCGCTGCTCAGGAACCCCTGTTCGCGCAGGCTTGCATACGCCGCCGTCACAGTGGTGCGGCTGACGGCGAGCGTCGCGGACAGCGTCCGCTCGCTGGGCAGCGCGGTGCCCAGCGGGATGCGTCCGTCCAGGACCAAAAGACGGACGACGTCGGCCAGCTCGCGGTAGGCGGGAGCGTTGCCGCGGTGCCACTGGCCCAGGGAGCGGGCGAGGGCGGTGGGCGTGAGTGATCCGGACATGGGGCCAGTATTTCAAACTGGCCATGGAAAACAAGGCCAGTGCTACCGCAGGATGGTTCAATGATGATCCGCAGACTTGTACAGCTCTTCACCGGCCTCGCCATGTACGGCATTTCGCTGGCCCTCTTCATCCGGGCCGGACTCGGCCTGGACCCCTGGGACGTGTTCCACCAGGGTGTCGCCGGCAAGACGGGCCTGAGCATCGGCGTCGTGGTCATCATCATCAGCTTCCTGGTGCTCCTGCTGTGGATTCCGCTGCGGCAGCGGCCGGGCTTCGGTACCCTGTGCAATGCCGTCCTCGTGGGCGTCTTTGCCGACGTCGGGCTCGCCCTGATCCCCTCGTTCTCGCACCTCGGGGGCCAGATCGCGATGCTGGGCGGTGCGGTGGTGCTGAACGGGATCGCCTCCGCGTGCTACATCGGTGCCCGCTTCGGCCCCGGCGCCCGTGACGGGCTCATGACCGGCCTGGCGCGGCGCACCGGCTGGTCCGTGCGCCTGTCCCGCACCCTGATCGAGGTGGTGGTGCTCGGCGCCGGCTGGCTCCTGGGCGGTTCGGTGGGCGTGGGAACAGTGGTTTATGCGCTGGCGATCGGCCCGCTGGTCCAGCTGCTGCTGCCCTATTTCATGGTTCCGGCCGCCCTCGGCAAAACCGTCGATCCAAAGTCCGGGGACCGCGAGGGCCAGTCCGAGGTGGCCACCTCCTGACGCTGGCCACCCGCAGCCGTCCCGACACTGTTCAGGCGTCGGAGCCGCCCAGCAGCGGCTGGCATGTCGGGCAGAAGTAGATGTCGCGCTCCTCGGTGACCGCCGGGGGCGCGCTGCCGGGATTCCCCGCCGCAGCCATTCCCGCACCACTCTTGCCCGGCACACTCTTCCCCAGCACGCCGTGCCGGATGGGCGTCCGGCAGCGCAGGCACGGCTGGTGCTCGCGCCGGTACACCCAGTAGCCCGGACGGCCGGCTGCCCGGCCCACCGGAGTTCCGCGGGCGTTGAGCAGGGTGGTCCGGCGGCCCGGTCCCAGGTTCGCCTCGAGGAGCTGCTTGGCGTCGGCGAACATGGCCGGCCAGTCCTTCACCGCGGCAACAGGCGACGCCGGGTGGATGCCGGCCAGGAAGCACACCTCGCAGCGGTAGATGTTCCCGATGCCCGCGAGGTTGCTCTGGTCCAGGAGGGCCACGCCCACCGGCACGTCCGGCCTCGCCAGCACCCGGCGCTCGGCCTCGGCCGGGTCCCAGTCCGGGCCCAGCAGGTCCGGGCCGAGGAACCCCACAGCCCTGTCCTCCTCGCTGGTCCTGATCACCTCGAGCAGGCCAAGGGAAAACCCGACGGCGTCTGCCGCGGCCGTACGGATCACGCACCGGGCCGTGAATCCCGGCTTCCGCCACCTGCCGCCCGGCGGGTAGACCTGCCAGCTGCCCTCCATCTTCAGGTGCGAGTGGATGGTCAGCCGCTCCTGGGCAGGTCCGGCCAGCCGCATCAGCAGGTGCTTGCCGCGGGGAACAACCTCCTCCATGGTCCAGCCGGCCAGGTTCAGCGTGGCGAAACGGGGCACGCGGAAGTCGGACGCGAGAAGTTTCTGGCCTGCAAGGGCAGCGTGCAGCTGGTTGGCGGCACGCCAGACGGAGTCACCTTCAGGCACGGATTCTCAGCCCCTTTGGGGTGGAGTAGGCCCCGGCGGCCGTCAAGGCCGATGCCGCAGCGGTGTCGAGGATGCCGTGGCCGTTGACCTTTTCCATCACGAGCTTGTCCACCGCGCCCCGTTTCACCACGTCCACGAGGGCACCGGCAGCCGCGGCGAGGACGGATTCGTCTTCGGCAAAGACCAACAGCGTCTTGCCGCCACGTTCGACATACAGCACCAGCGCGCCGTCGACCAGCACCACCAGCGCCCCGGCTTTCCGCCCCGGCCGGTGCCCGGTGCCTGCTTCGACATTGCCGGCCGGCCACGGCAGGGCGGCGCCATAGGGGTTGGCCGGATCCGTTGCCGCCAGGGCCAGCGCCACGGGTTCCGGCTTGGCCAGCTGGGCGTCCTCCGTGTACGAGCGCAGCCGGTCGACGGTTGCGGGCACGGCAAACTGGGCAGCACCGAGATGCTCGATGAAGTACCCCCGCCTGCAGCGTCCGGCCTCCTCCAGCCGGGCCAGGACCTTGTACATGAGCCCGAATCCACCCAGGATGTTCTCCGCCATGACCGAGCCGCGGGTCACCACGCCATACCTGTCGAGCAGCAGCTCCGCGGTGGCCCGGGCGTGGACAGTGGGGTCGAGTTCAGGTGTCGGGAGTGCAGACCAGCGCCCAGCAGCGAGGGGCGGGGTGGGCACCGCGCCGCCGGCCGACCCGTACCGTCCGCCGGACAGGCCCGGCGAGCCGAGCAGGCCCGCGCCGTGCGACCGTCCCAGCCGGCTGAGGCGCGGCGCCCTGGCCCGCGGCGAACGCGCAACCTGCCGGTGGGCAGTGTGCCCGCCGGCGATCAGCGACCGGACCGGGGCGAACGTGTCCCCGGTGACCCGGCCGGCCCACGCCAGATCCCAGATCGCCGACACGACGTCCTGGTCGCCCAGCACCGCGTCCATGCCGCCGGCAATGTCCGTCAGCTGCCGGAAAAAGTAGCCGCCACCGTTGGCCTGCAGATGGTCCAGCAGCCGCCGCTGGGCGTCGCCCGGTTCAAAATCCGGGGCCGGATTCAGCGTCAGCTCCACCGAATCCGCCAGGTGCAGGCTGATCCAGCCGTCGTTGCCGGGCAGCGCACCGGCGCCTGACCAGAGGACCTCGCCGGCGGCCATGAGCTCGTCCAGCATGGCGGGCTGGTAATTGGACACCCTGCTGGCGAGCACCAGCGGTTCCCAGGCCGAAGCCGGGATGGGCACGCCGGAAAGCTGGTCCACGGCAGTGATGATGCCGTCGAGTCCGCGCAGCCCCGGCTGTCCCCGTCCAGCGCCGGGCGTGCGGATGTTCTGCCAGGCGGGCAGAAACCTGCCGTAGGCGGTGACGTCGACGGGCTCCACCTCGGCCCGCAGCGCAGCGAGCGAACGGCGGCGGAGCTTGCGGAGGACCTCGGCGTCGCACCATTCGCTGCCGGCCAGTGCCACTGCCGCGGAGGCGACGGCCGACGCCGCCGCGGCCTCCGCGACGGGGTCAAGGCCGGAATCGCGATCCGACTCGGCAGCTGAGCCTTCGCCAGCGGGCTCTGCGGCGGGAGGCTCCGTGTGGGGCCGGAACTCGCCCTCAACCACGCGGCCGTCGGCCGCCAGCCGCTTCAGGGCAGTTCCGACGACGGCGGCACCAAGTCCCAGCCTGGCCGCGGCTTCGGTGGCGGTAAACGGGCCATGGGTGCGGGCATAGCGCGAGACTAGGTCGCCCAGCGGGTCCGCCACCGGCTCGATGAAGGCAAGCGGGACGCCCATGGGCAGCGGAACACCTATGGCGTCGCGCAGCCTGGCCGCGTCTTCCACGGCGGCGAAGCGTTCGGCGCCGGCGATGGTCACCTTGATGGCCCGGTTCGCCCGCTGCAGGGCCGTGAGGTGGGCGGCGGCCCCGGAAACTGTGGCCTCGGACGGCGGGGTGTCTGCGGGCCTGGTTTCGACGGGTTCAACCAGCGGAGAGTCGACGGGCTCAGCCTGCGGAGAGTCGGCGGGCTCAGCCGGCGGGGCGAGCCTGGCGGCGACTTCCCCGGGGTCCAGGGGGCCGAGCAGCCGCAGAAGATCGGCCACGCCCTCCATGCCGCGGACTTTCCGGTCGGGGGCAAGGCGCTGCAGCTCGCGTTCGGTGGCGTCGATGACCCGGGCGTCCAGGAGTTCGCGCAGTTCCACCCGGCCGAGGAGTTCGTTGAGCAGCGTGGAGTCGAGGGCCAGCGCGGCCGCCCGCCGTTCGGCGAGCGGGGAATCGCCTTCGTAGAGGAACTGCGCCACGTAGCCGAACAGCAGCGACTTGGCGAAAGGGGACGGCTGCTGCGTGGTGGTCTGGACAATCCGGAGCTCGCGCCGCTCCACCGAGGCGGCGATGTCCTTCAGCGCCGGCAGGTCGTACACATCCTGCAGGCATTCACGGACGGTTTCCAGCACGATCGGGAACTGCGGGTACTTCCGGGCAACATCCAGCAGCTGGGCGGACCGCTGCCGCTGCTGCCACAGCGGCTGCCGCTTTCCGGGCGTCTGCCGGGGCAGCAGCAGGGCGCGCGCCGCGCACTCGCGGAAGCGCGACGCAAACAGGGCACTGCCGCCCACCTCCGCGGTGACAATCTGCTCCAGCTCCTCGGGGTCGAACAGGAACAGCTCCGCGCCGGGCGGCTCGTCCTCCATCATCGGGACGCGGAGCACAATGCCGTCGTCGGCGGCCATGGCTGATCCGTCCAGCCCGTACCGCTGGTGCAGCCGCTGGCCCACCGCGAGGGCCCAGGGTGCGTGTACCGGCATGCCGAAGGGGCTGTGCAGGATGACCCGCCAGTCGCCGAGTTCGTCGTGGAACCGTTCCACCACCAGGGTTGTATCGCTGGGGACCACTTCCGTGGCCAGCTTCTGTTCGGACAGGTACTGCAGGAGGTTGTTGGCGGCGTAGTCGTCAAGGCCGCTGGCCTTGCAGCGCTCGGTGGCAGGGCCGGCGTCGGACGCCGACAGTTCGCGGACGAACGCGCCAAGGGCTCGGCCCAGGTCCACGGGACGTCCCAGCGAGTCACCCTTCCAGAAGGGCAGCTTGCCGGGCTGGCCGAACGCCGGCGAGACGAGCACGCGGTCGTGCGTGATGTCCTCGATCTTCCAGCTGGTGGCACCCAGGGCGAAGATGTCGCCGACGCGGGATTCATAGACCATCTCCTCGTCGAGTTCGCCGACCCGCCGGCCGCCCTTGGCCGGGGCCGTGCCCGAGCCCTTGCCGTCACCCGCTCCCGCAGGTGAGGCCGAGCCCTCCGTCTCCGTGCCGATGATGTAGACGCCGAACAGCCCGCGGTCCGGGATGGTGCCGCCGGACGTGACCGCCAGCCGCTGGGCGCCCGGCCTGCCCTCGATGGTCCCGGCGTTGCGGTCCCAGACGATCCGCGGGCGGAGTTCGGCGAACTCATCCGAGGGGTACCGGCCGGCCAGCAGGTCCAGCGTGGCCTCGAAGGCGGACCGGGGGAGCGTGGCGAACGGTGCCGAGCGGCGGACGGTGGAGAACCATTCCTCCACGTCGATGCTGCCCAGCGCGGTGGCCGCGACGGTCTGCTGGGCCAGGATGTCAAGGGGGTTGGCCGGGACACTGAGCCGCTCGATCTTGCCATCCAGCATGCGCTCAACGGTGATGGCGGTGTGCACGAGGTCAGCCCGGTGCTTGGGGAACAGGTAGCCCTGGGAGATCTCGCCCACCTGGTGCCCGGCACGGCCCACCCGCTGCAGCCCGCTGGCCACCGAGGGCGGCGACTCGACCTGCACCACGAGGTCCACGGCACCCATGTCGATGCCGAGTTCCAGCGAGGACGTGGCCACCACGCAGCGCAGCCGGCCGGACTTCAGGTCGTCCTCGATCAGGGCACGCTGGTCCTTGGACACTGAACCGTGGTGGGCGCGGGCCAGCAGCGGATCGGCCCCCGCAGTGCTGCCGGCCTGCGCCATCATGTGGGCGGGTGTGGCGGTCGACGCCGGAACGCCTCCGGGTGGGGGCGGGGCGGGGTCATCCCAGCCTCCGCCCACGCTCAGGAGCTGGCGTTCCGCGTGGATCTCGTTGAGCCGCGCGGTCAGGCGTTCCGCCAGCCGGCGGGAGTTGGCAAAGACGATCGTGGACTGGTTGGCCAGCACCAGGTCCACGATCTTTTCCTCCACATGGGGCCAGATGGAGGCCTGCGGCTGCAGTCCGGAAGCCGGCCCGGAATCGAAGGCCCCGGCTGCGCCCTGCAGATCGGACATGTCCTCCACCGGGACGGACACCGTGAGGTCCCAGTTCTTCCGCGAGGGCGGGGCCACGATCTCCACCGGGGCGGAACCGGCCAGGAACTGCGCCACGAGTTCCCGCGGCTCGACGGTGGCCGAGAGCCCGATCCGCTGCGCCGGTGCGGGGAGCAGGGCGTCAAGTCGCTCCAGGGAGACGGCAAGATGAGCTCCGCGCTTGGTGCCGGCCACGGCGTGGACCTCGTCCACGATCACGGTGTCCACCTCGCTGAGCGTTTCCCGTGCCCTGGACGTGAGCATCAGGAACAGGGATTCGGGGGTGGTGATCAGGATGTCCGGCGGGTTGCTGAGCAGGGCGCGGCGGTCCGAGGCGGGGGTATCCCCGGACCGGACTCCGACGGTGATCAGGGGAGCCGGCAGGTCAAGCCGCTTGGCAGTCTGGGTGATGCCGATGAGGGGCGACCGGAGGTTCCGTTCGACGTCGACGCCAAGCGCCTTGAGCGGTGAGATGTACAGCACACGGGTTTTCCGCTTGGGCTTCCGCGCCCGTGACTGCCTGGTCTTGGTGCCGGCCGGAGGCTCTTCGAGGCCGGGCAGCGCGGCAGGATCAGGGCCGGCAGCCTCGGGCAAAGCGGCAGCCGGTGCAGCCGACCCGGACACCAGGAGCCTGTCCAGCGCCCACAGGAACGCCGCCAGGGTCTTGCCGGAGCCCGTGGGCGCGACCACCAGGGCGTGTGAGCCGGACGAGATCGCGTTCCAGGCGCCCTGCTGGGCGGGGGTGGGCTCGGAGAAGGCACCGAGGAACCACTCCCTGGTGGGCCGGCTGAACTGGCCCATCGGGTCCCCTGGTGAAGTGCCGGTGGACGTGCCGGCAGGCTCCCGCGGTTGCATGCCTCCATCATGCCTCACGGCACTGACACTGAATGAAGCACCGGGGATGCCTTACCCGGCCGGCGGAAGGTCCCGGGTGGCCGGCCCCTCCAGCACCTGCCCCGTGCTGCTGAACCGGGAGCCGTGCAGCGGACAGTCCCAGGATTTTTCGTTGTCGTTCCAGTGCAGGATCCCGCCCAGATGCGTGCAGACGGCAGACAGGCTGCACGTCGTTCCATCAACGGTGGAGGTCGCCACGGGCTTCCGTCCGCGCATGGCCACGGTGCCCGTGCCCTCCGCCGGCGCGGTGCCGTCCGACGGAGGCAGCTGCCGGACCCTGCCCCAGTCCTTGGCCAGCGTGGCGGCCACGCCCGCGTTGAGGGTTACGGCGGAGGCAGCGCCCGGAGGTGACGTCACGCGGCGGTGGATGGTGTTGGCCCACGGCAGCTGGCCGCCGAGGATGTCCGCCGCGATGCCCAGGGATGCGGCCACCGCGTTGGTCATGCCCCACTTGTTGTAGCCGGTGGCGAAGAGGATGCGCCCACGGCCGCGGGGCAGCTTGCCGAAGAACGGCATGAGGTTAGTGGCCTGGTAATCCTGCGCGGACCACGTGTGCGTGACGGTGGCATCCGGGAAATGCTGCCGCGCCCATGACAGGACGTTCTCCAGATGTGCCTGTTCCGAGCGGGCTTTGCCCACCGGGTGCCCGTTGCCGCCCACCAGCAGGAGATTCCTTCCGTCCGCCGGGTAGTCCCGGAGGGAACGCACGGGCTGCTCCACGGAAATGTACATGCCTTCCGGCGGTGCCGCGCCTCCTGCCAGCTCCAGGGCTGCGGCGTAGGAGCGGTTCGGCTTGAGCTTGGCGAAGTAAAGGCCGCGGTTCAGGATGGGGCTGCCCGTTGCCAGCACCACCGAGTCGGCCTGGACCGATCCGCGGTCAGTGTGGACGGTCGACGGTCCCGCGCCCGTGACGTTCCGGACCCGGACCCCCGTGACGATCCGGCCGCCGTGGCCCCGGACATCCGCTGCCAGCGCGGTGAGCACATCCATGGGGTTGATCTGGGCCTGCCCGCGAAGGCGTACTGCTCCCCGGATGGGAAACGGCAGCCCCGCATCGCGTACGTAGTCCACCTCCAGGTCGGCGGCGAGGGCAGCCGTGAGCTCCCCGCGGACTGCCTCCGTGCCCTGCTGTGTGGCGGCGTAGGTGTAGGCGTCGCGCAGCTGGAACGGCACCCCGCGCTGCTCCATGTACCGCAGCAGCCACGCCTGCCCTTCCCGGTTGCCGGACACATAGGCGTCCACCACTTTCTGGGGGTACTGCTGCCGGAGGGCGGAAAGCACGGTGCCCTGCAGCAGGGTGACCTTGGCGGTGGTGTTGCCGGTGGCCGCGGCACCCAGTCCCCGTGCCTCCAGCACGAGCACGTCCTGTCCCGAGCGCGCCAGCAGCAGCGCCGTGGTCAGTCCGGTCAGGCCCGCACCCACCACCACGGTGTCAAAGGATTCGCCGGGGGTGAACGGGTCGCCGGTGAAAGTGTCGGTACGGTCCAACCAGAGTGACGTCACGTGTCTCTACCTGCCTTTGGCCTGCGTCTTTGTCGCGGGGCGTTCCCGCGGCAGGCCCGGCGCTGCCCGCCAGACCCCGACGTAACCGTAAGTGTACTTACGAAGTTCTGGCCCGAACAGGCTTAGGGCAGTGCAGGTTGCTTGGGGCAAGTTTTGCGCTAGCGGGCCTGGAATGCGCCGATGCTCAGCAGCTGAATGGAGGCATTGCTGCAGGCATCCGAGGGCCGGGCCACGAACAGCGACGCCGTGTCCTCCGGCGGGTAGATCCGGAATCCGGCGGCAGCGGTTTTGGTGCAGTCCGGGTAGTTCCCCGCCTGCGTGTAGCGGAGCACCGCGGTGCCTGACTTCCCCGGCGCCAGCAGGACGTCCTGGACGGCGACGGACGTGTCGCGCTGGGCCGGGGCCCCGATCGGCTGCCCGTTAGGTCCGGTGGTCAGGGACACGCCCGCGAACCCCTTCAGGTGGCAGGAGGCCTTGCCGCTGTTGGTGAGGATCAGCTCCATGTAGACGCTGCCCGCGGCACCGCCGCCTGTGGCGTCCGTGGTGGCCTTCAGTCCTGAGGCCTTGCACAGCTGGGCGCCGGCGGCGGTGGACTGCGGTGCCGCTGAAGTCGTAGCCGGCTGCGATTGGGCAGGTGAAGCAGAGGACGACGGCGGTGCGGAAGTTTCGGGGGCCACCTGAGTGCTGGGGGTGGTTGAGCCGGGTGCCGGTTCGGTTGTCCCCTGGGTGGCGGGCTGGCTTGGTCCGCAGGCGGTGAGCAGCAGCGCCAGTGCGGCAGCCGCCGTCGTGCATAGTAGTCCGTTGTTGGTTCGCTGAGGCCTCATGGCTCTAACATTGCGGGCGTTCCTCCCGGAGTCAACGAAGGCGCGGCGGTGGCCCTGATTTGATGCCCGGATTGTGACATCGGAGGTGGCGGGATTCGCCGTTCGGTCCAAAACGGTTCCAACCGACGTTGATGCAACGATAAACCACTTTGGTAGTGCTAAATAAGCCAATTTCGAAGGAAAAGTTGCGTTGATCTGCAGTTTTCGGTGTGCCAAAATGATCTTGGTCTCACTTGTCCACACCTTGTAGGAATTTGAGAAGCCAGCAAGGAAATGCCGCTCGTAGTCTGGCCGCGGTCCGTCATCGCTCCCGCTGCCAGAAGTGTCCTCCGGCAAAGGAGGATGCGCAGGGTTGAGGGGGAGACAGCTCGGCACTCGTCCGCTGCAACGCCGCTGCGGACGTACCTGAAGAGGCGCATCAGTCATTGGTTTCCGGCAACGCCGCCGAAGCCAATAACGATGGGGGCTGAGGTTATGACCGGTTGGCTTGTCCGCTGGAGTCTTAAGTTTCGATTGATTGTTTTAGCCGCTGCTGCCGGCATTCTGGGGTTCGGATTAACCACCCTGCCGTCCATGCCAGTGGATAATTTGCCAGAATTCTCTCCACCCCATGTGGAGATCCAAACCGAGGCACTGGGCCTGTCCGCCGTGGAGGTCGAACAGCTTATTACCTCGCCCATGGAGGCCGACCTGCTGAACGGGGTTGCCTGGCTCGACGAAATACGTTCGAAGTCAGTCCCGGGGCTCTCCTCGATTGAAATGGTTTTTGAGCCTGGCACCGATATTCTCCGTGCCCGGCAGCTCGTTGCAGAGCGGCTGACGCAGGCTTTCGCGCTGCCCAACGTGTCATCCCCGCCGGTTCTGATGCAGCCGCTCTCCTCGACCAGCCGCGTCATGATGGTGCAGATGACCTCCCAGGACGTGTCACCGATCGACATGTCCGTCCTGGCCCGCTGGGACGTCAAGCCGGCGCTGATGGGTGTCCCGGGCGTGGCCAACGTTTCCATTTACGGCCAGCGTGAACAGCAGCTGCAGGTGCAGGTGGACCCGAAGCAGCTCCGTGCGAAGAACATCACCCTTAACCAGGTGGTCGAGACCGCCGGCAACGCGGTGTGGGTGTCCCCGTTGAGCTTCCTGGAAGCATCAACTCCGGGCACAGGCGGCTTCCTCGAGTCCGCCAACCAGCGCATCGGCATCCAGCACGTGCTTCCGATCCGGACACCGGCAGACCTCGGCAAGGTCAGCGTTGAAGGCGCAACGGACAAATCGCTGACGCTGGCTGACGTCACCACACTGAGTGAGGACCACCAGCCGCTGATCGGTGACGCCGTCACCGGCAAGTCGCCGGGCCTGCTGCTGGTCATCGAGAAGTTCCCGGACACGAGCGTCGCGGATGTGACGCAGGGTGTTGAGGCGGTGCTGGACGGCCTGCGTCCTGGCCTTTCGGGCATCACCGTGGACTCCACGGTGTTCCGGCCGGCCTCATTCGTTGAGTCCGCCGTCGGCAGCCTGGGCCTGGCCCTGCTGGTCAGCCTCCTGGTGGTCACGGCGGCGGTCGGCATCGCGTTCCGCTCCTGGCGGTACGCCGTGCTGGCCTTCGTTTCCATGTCCGTGGCGGCCATGGCTGCGGCGCTGGTGCTGCAGTTCCAGGGAGCGGTCCTGAACGTCATGGCGTTCGCCGGCCTGGTCCTTGCCCTGCTCGTTGTCATCGGCGACGTCATCGCCGACCTGCACAGCTTCCGGCGGGAATCGGCCGACGACCGGGTATCCCGTGAAGCGTTGCTTGCCCACGGGCTGCAGCGGTCCCGCGTTCCCGTCCTGTTCGCCGGACTCACGGCGCTGCTCGCAGTGGCGCCGGCGCTGTTCGTGCCTGGCGTGGAGGGTGCGTTCCTGAAGCCTCTGGTGCTGTCCTACCTGCTGGCCACCGCCGTGGCAATGCTCGTCGCCCTGACAGTCACGCCCGCCCTTGCGAGCCTGCTGCTGCGGGGTCACCGGCGGCCCCGGCGCAGCTTTTCGGTGGTCCGCAAGGCGCGGCTCGGCTACGAGCGTTCGGCGCGGGCCTTCACCGGAACCGTGGCCACGGTGTTCGCCCTTGCGGCGGCGGCAATGGCCATTGCGGCACTTGCCATCGTCCCTGCTGCCACGAAGGAACTTCCGGTTGTGGCCGCTGTACCCGACCGGACCCTCCTCGTGGAATGGGAAGCGGCGGCAAGCACCGGGACTGACGTGATGAACAGGGTCATGACCAAGGCCAGCGAAGAGCTCAGCGGAATCCGCGGAGTCTCCTCTGTGGGCGGCCACGTTGGACGGGCCATTACCTCCGATACCTCCTCGGACGTCAACGCCGGCGAGCTGTGGGTGACCATGGAGGACGGCGTCAACGTTAGCAGGGTGCGCTCTGAAGTGCGGGAGATTGTTGAGGGATACCCGGGCCTGACGGCGAAGGTCACCACCTACCCGGAGCAGCAGGTTGCTGCTGCCAGCGCGATCGACAACCGGCAGTTCAGGGTGCGCGTTTTCGGCGTGGACCTGGAGATCCTCCGGCAGAAAGCAGACGAAATCCGCGGGATCCTCTCGCGTACCAACGGCGTGGTTGACCCTCAGGTGGATGTCACGGTAGCCCAGCCTGTTGCGGAAATCGAGGTTGACCTGGCCAAGGCGCAGAAGCAGGGCGTCAAGCCCGGCGATGTCCGGCGGGCGGCTGCCACCGTTCTGCAGGGCATCGAGGTGGGGTATCTGTTCGAGCAGCAAAAGGTCTTCCAGGTGATCGTCAAAGGTACGGAATCCACCCGGAACAGCCTGACCAGCGTTACCGACTTGATGGTTGACAAGCCTGAAGGCGGGCAGGTCCGGCTGGGCGACGTGGCCAAGGTCACGCTCCGGCCGAACCAGGCCGTGATCCATCATGACGACACCTCCAGGCGCATCGACGTCGTGGCGAACATCCAGGGCCGCAACCTGGGCGATGTCACCCGGGACGTCCAGGCCGCCATCAAGGGAATGCAGTTCCCGGTGGAGTACCACGCTGAGATCCCGCCGCAGTACGCCGAAAAGCAGGCCGCCGGTGCGTTTATCTGGTGGCTCGCCCTCGCGGCGGCAGCCGGCATCCTGGTCCTGCTGCTGACCGTCCTGGGCAACTGGCGGCTCGCCGGTCTGGTGTTCCTGCTGCTCCCGGTGGCACTGTCCGGTGGCATTCTCGCCGCCGATCTGGGCGGCGGTTTCGGCTCCGTCTACGTGCTGGTGGCGCTGGCAGCAGTCCTCGCCCTGGCAATCCGGGACGTGGTCATGCTGATGGGAACGTACCAGTCCCTGCAGTCCCGCGCCCCGTCGGATTCGCCGGCGCATCTCATGCGGCAGGCGGCCGGGGAGCGGCTTCTGCCAACGGTTCTGACCACCGTGATCACCGGACTGGCACTGGTGCCGCTGGTGCTGCTCGGCGGCCCGGTTGGCGGGGGCATGATCCTTCCGCTGGCACTGGTTGTGTGGGGCGGGCTTATCACTTCTGCCCTGCTGACCCTCTTTATTCTGCCGATCCTCTTCCTCCGCATTGGTCCACGCTCCAACACGGACTGGGGGAGCTCATTGGTGATCAACAACGGACCGGTTCTGGCAGAGAGGTCGGAATTGTCATGAAAAGCAATAGTAGTTTTGGGGTCTGGCGTTCTGTTCTGGTGCTGGCCTGCGCAGCGTCGACGGGACTCTCCGGATGCGCCGCGGTAAAAACGGCGGCGGCGCCCGCCGGGCAGGCGGCGTCCACCATGGAGAAGGCCGGCCCGGACCTGAACCGGCTGACCCTGACGGACAAGGCAGTGGAAAGGCTGGGAGTAACCACGGTCAAGGTGGCCAAGGGTGAAGGCAGTCCGCTGCAGGTGCCTTATGGAGCCCTGGTCTACGATGCCAACGGCAAGACCTGGGTTTACACCAATCCCGGGCCGCGGACCTACATCCGGGCCGCGGTGACGGTGGACAAGATCGCCGACAACAAGGTGCAGCTCCGCTCCGGTCCGCCTGCAGGAACCGATGTTGTCACCGTTGGTGCCGCGGAACTGTTCGGCGCCGAATTCGGCACAAAGGGTCACTGACATGCGCCGGATTGTCGGGTTCAGCCTGAAATTCCGCGCCTTGGTGGTGGCCATCGCGGTGGCAATGATGGCGTTCGGCGGCGTCCAGCTCAGCACGGCCTCGGTGGATGTGTTTCCCGAATTCGCCCCGCCGAAGGTGGAGATCCAGACCATCGCCATTGGCCTGACCGCCGCCGAGGTGGAGCAGCTGGTGACCGTTCCGCTCGAAGACGCCCTCAACGGCGTCGAGGGCCTGGACGAGATCCGCTCCAAGTCCGTGGAGCAGCTGTCCTCGATCGTGATGATTTTCGCCCCGGGGGCGGACCTGCTCAAGGCCCGCCAGCTGGTCTCGGAGCGGATCGCCACCGTCACGCCGTCGCTGCCCACCTGGGCGGCGCCGCCGGTGATGCTGCAGCCGCTTTCGTCCACCAGCCGGGTCATGAAGATCGGCCTGACATCGGACCAGCGCTCGCTCATGGAAATGTCCATGATCACTTACTGGAAGATCCGCGCCCACCTGCTGCGGGTCCCGGGCGTGGCCAACGTGGCCATCTGGGGTGAGCGCCTGCAGATGCTGCAGGTGCAGGCCATTCCGGAGAAGCTGAAGGCCAACGACGTCAGCCTGAACCAGGTCATGGAGGTCACCGCCAACGCCCTCGATGCCGGCCTGCTGCAGTACTCGCCGGGTTCCGTCATCGGTACCGGCGGCCACATTGAGACGCCTAACCAGCGGCTCAGCATCCAGCACGTGCTGCCGATCACCACTTCGAAGGACCTCGCGGAGATCACCATCGAGGAGAAGAACGGGAAGCCGCTCCGCCTCGGTGACGTGGCCAACGTCGTGGAAGACCACCAGCCGCTCATTGGCGACGCCGTGATCAACCAGGGCGAAGGGCTGATGCTCATCGTCGAGAAACTTCCCTGGGGCAACACCCTGGAAGTCACCAGGGGCGTGGAGGCCGCGCTGGATCAGATGAAGCCGGGACTCAGCAACATCACTGTCGACACGGAGATTTTCCGGCCGGCAACCTTCATCGAGGAGTCCCTGAATAACCTCAGCCGCGCGCTGATGCTGGGCTGCATCCTCGTGGTGCTGGTTCTGGGTGCATTCCTCTTCCAATGGCGCACGGCGCTGATCAGCCTGATCGCCATCCCGCTGTCGCTGGTGACGGCCGCGTCCGTCCTCTACCTCACCGGGGCATCGGTGAACACCATGGTCCTGGCGGGGCTGGTGATTGCGGTCGGGGTGGTGGTGGATGATGCGATCATCGACATCGAGAACATCATCCGAAGACTCCGGCAGCACAGGGCTGAGGGTGGCACAAGATCCACGGCATCGGTGGTCCTGGAGGCCTCGCTGGAGGTCCGCGGGCCGATCATCTATGCCACGCTGATCATCATCGCCGCGGCGGTGCCGATCTTCTTCCTCCAGGGTCTGACCGGGGCCTTCTTCAGGCCGCTGGCCATCTCCTACACCCTGGCCGTGCTGGCGTCGATGCTCGTGGCGCTGACCGTCACCCCCGCGCTAGCACTGATCTTCATGCGGAAAGTCCCGCTGAAGGAGCAGGAACCGCCTTTGGTGAGGGTGCTGAAACGCGGCTACCGCGCGGTCCTGGGCCGGATGGTAAGGCGGCCCGTGGCGGGGTACGCGACCTTCGGCACCATGGCGGCCATCGGCGCCATCACGGCACCGCTGCTCGGGCAGTCGCTGTTGCCTGACTTCAAGGAGCGCGACTTCCTGATGCACTGGCTGACCCAGCCGGGCACGTCGGTTTCCGAGGAGTACCGCGTCAGCCAGAAGGCCTGCGAGGAACTGCTGACGATCCCGGGGGTCCGGAACTGCGGATCTCACATCGGGCAGGCCTTTAACGCCGACGAGGTCGTGGGTGTGTACTTCGGCGAGAACTGGATCAGCATCGACCCCGCAGTCGACTATGACAAGACGCTGAAGTCAATCCATGAAGTGGTGGACGGCTATCCCGGCATCGTGCGTGACGTCCAGACCTACCTGAAGGAGCGGATCCGTGAGGTTCTCACCGGTGCCAGCAACGCCGTCGTCGTCCGGCTTTACGGGGACGACCTGGCGCTCCTGCGCTCAAAGGCGGCGGAAATCCATTCCATCTTTGACGCCACCGAAGGAGCCATCGACGTCCAGACGGCGCTGCAAAAGGACATCCCGCAGGTCAATATCGAGGTTGACCTGGCGAAGGCCCAGAGCTATGGGCTGAAGCCGGGCGACGTCCGGCGGGCCGCGGCAACGCTGGTCGCCGGCGAGGAAGTGGGCGACGTCTACCGGGGCGGCAAGGCATATGACGTCCAGGTGTGGAGCCCGCCGGAGGTCCGTTCCGATATCAGCAGCATCAGGAACCTGCCGATCGATACACCGGGCGGGCAGAAGATCCTGCTGTCCGATGTGGCGAGCGTCCAGGTCAAGCCGACACCGAACGTCATCCAGCGCGATGCGCACTCCCGGCGCATCGATATCCAGGCCAATGTGAAGGAAGGCACGCTGGCCAACGTGGTTGCGGCCATGGAGGACGGGCTCAAGAAAGTGGAGCTGCCTCCGGGATTCCGTACGCAGATCCTGGGTGAGTTCCAGGAGCGCCAGGCGGCGACCAACACCCTGCTGACACTCGCCATCGGGGCACTGGCCGTGATCTACCTGCTGCTGCAGGTGGCCTTCGGAAGCTGGCGGCTGGCGACGCTGGTGATCCTCACCCTGCCGATTGCCCTGGTGGGCGGAGTGTTCGCCGCCTTCATCGGCGGAGGTGTCCTGTCACTGGGCTCCATTGTGGGATTCCTGACGGTCATGGGCATCGCGGCCAGGAACGGCATCCTGCTCATCAACCACTGCCAGCACCTGGAGAAATATGAGGGCGAGAAGTTTGGCCCGGAACTGGTCCTGCGGGGCGCCGGGGAACGCCTCTCACCGATCCTCATGACCACCCTGGCCACGGGGCTTGCCCTGGTGCCGCTGGTGGTCCTGGGGAACATCCCCGGGCATGAGATTGAACATCCCATGGCCCTGGTGATCCTCGGCGGGCTGGTGACGTCCACCCTGCTCAACCTTTTCGTGGTCCCGTCACTGTACCTGCGGTTCGCCAAGCCGAAGGCCAGCCGGAACCAGGCGCCGCCGGAGCCCGTCCTGGCTAACGCCTAGCCGCGAACCCGCTGGTCCATCCGCCGCCCACGCCCCGCCACCCGCGGAACGTGGGCGGCGGTGGTGCGGGCACGGACTGCGTACCGGTTCCCGCCCGCCGGCGCCGCAGCTCCAGCGCCAGGCTCTCCTGCCCGCGGGCCATTGCCCAGCGGTGGTTGGCCGAGAACCCGGGTTTGAGCAGCCAGCTGAGCCGCCTCAGTAGCGGCTTGGTGGCGCTGACCCGCCAGTCATAGGTGACCAGGACTTCCGGGCCGTCCTGCTCGAACGTCCAGCGTCCGGTCCCGTCCAAATCGCCGGTTGCGCGGATGGCGAAGCCCTTGCCGGTGATCGGTTCCGTGACGGTCAGCGTCCAGCGGAGGGTGTAGGGGAGCCAGCCCTTGGTGTGCAGCCTCGCCATCCTGCCCACACCGTTCTCCTTGCCCGGATGGATGAGGTCCACCCGGAGGTATACGGACGGCCACCACCGGGCGAGTCCGACGGGGTCGCCCAGGATCTGCGCGACGTCCTCCGCACTCCCGGCCACGCGCCAGGCCGTGAAGAAGGTGTAGTCCGTGCTCCTGGCGCCCTTGGCGTTCATGTGTGCCTCCTGCAGCTCCTGCCCGCGAAAAGATCTGCAACCATTCAAGCGCGTGCCGGCCGTCCGCCATAGACTGCAGGCGTAAGTCACCACCCCGAAATTGAGGAGTAGCGATGAACTACAGCGGAAGCCAGTATGAGAAGGCCGTGACGGCAGGGGATCTTGACCGCAGTCATGTGGGCCAGACGGTGAGCTTTCAGCCGAACGATTTCACCGTGGTGTTCGGCAGGATCGCCGGAATTGCCCGGACCGAAGCCCAGGTGTACCTGACCCTGGACGGTGTCGGCGGCGGCACGCACCTGAAGGATGAGTACGACCTGCCCGTGGCGCACGAGGTGTATGTGCAGCTGGATCCGCTGAGCACGGCGGGAAAGACCATCTCGGATGCGGAGCGGGTCATCAAGGAGAAGCTGGACGAGATCAAGAGGAACCTCCTCGACCGGGAACAGAAGCCCGGCCAGGAGTAACCGGCCCCGGCTCTGGCCTTAAGCGAAGTACCCGCTGCACCGGAGTGCAGCGGGTACTTCCAGGCAACCGCTCCGTATATGGGGGAACACGGAGCGCTCCCTTCCAAACTAATGGAAAGCCTGCTTAGGTTTCAAATCGGCGCCACTTTTTCCCAAGCCCTCGGCGGTACTATCCCGCTACCGTCGCCGTAACGGGTCTCACGGATCTACGGCGTCGGAAGGCGGCCCGCTCTGCGAACCGGGGAATGAGCGGGCCGCCGCCCCGGCCAGCCGGCAGCCCTGGCCAGTCAGCTAACGCGGCGATAGCGGATGTGGGTGGCCAGCGGTGAGTGAAGCACCTCGGCGGGTTCGAAGCCGAAGGATTCAACCCCGTCGAAGATGCGCTCGCCCGAACCGAGCAGGACCGGTGCTATGTCGAGGGTGAGCTCGTCGATCACGCCTGCGGTCAGTGCCTGTCGGACAGTCGAGGCCCCACCGGCGATGTCCACGCCGTTGTCCCCGGCGGCCTGGCAGGCCGCGGAGTAGGCCGCGTCGAAGCCCTCGGTGACGAAGTGGAAGGTGGTCCCGCCGTCCATCCGGATCGGGTCATGTTCGTGATGGGTCAGCACGAACACCGGCGCGTGGTACGGCGGTTCGGCTCCCCACCACCCGGTCCATTCCTCGTCCCAGTCCCCGCGGATCGGGCCGAACATGTTCCGACCCATGACATACGCGCCCCGGGGGCGCATGAGCCACTCGTTCGCGACCCTGTCGGCATCGTTGGCCCGCGGGTCCCCGATGTGCCAGCCATGCAGCTCAAGCCCCCGCTTGCCCAGGGGGTCCTGACGGCTCTGGTCCGGCCCGGCGACGAAGCCGTCCAGCGAGATCGACATGTGGCAGGTGGTGTCCGGCACTGCGAACCTCCAGGGTGATTGCGACTTGCACGCGGTTGTGTGGCGGTTCTGCGGATCCTAGCACGTGCTGGAATCCCCGCCGGACGCTTCCGGCGGCAGGTCGCCGGCAGGGTTGCCGCTACGTTTGCCGCGGCACTCTTGCCTGGCAAAGCAAAAGACCCCGGTTCCCTTTGTTTACCAGGGAACCAGGGTCTTTCTATGTGGCGGTGACGGTGGGATTTGAACCCACGTTGGCTTTTACACCAAACAACATTTCGAGTGTTGCACCTTCGGCCGCTCGGACACGTCACCAACCTCAATAGGGTACCGGAGCAAGGCCCGCATCCACAAAACGGGATGCTTCTCCCGGCCGCGCAACCGGTCCGGCGCGGCCACGCCGGGACGCATCTTCCCGGAAATCGGGGACGGGCACTAGATTCATCAGCAAGATGAGTACTTTCCAGCAGCACACCGAAGCAACCGCATATTGGACAGTAGGCCCCGGCGAGGGTGAACTGCGCAGCGAGGCTCTGCCCGCCCCAGGCCCGGAGGAGGCTCTGGTGCGCTCGCTGTATTCGGGCATCAGCAAGGGCACCGAACTGGTGGTCCACCAGGCCGCTGTTCCGCCCTGCGTCGCCGAGGAGATGCGTGCCCCGCACCAGGAGGGTTCCTTCCCGTCGCCGGTGAAGTTCGGCTACCTGTCCGTGGGCGTGGTGGAGCAGGGCCCGGCGGACTGGCTGGGGCAAACCGTGTTCTGCCTGCATCCGCACCAGGACCGCTACGTGGTGCCGGTCGCCTCGCTCACCCGCGTTCCCAACGGCGTTCCTCCCCGCCGCGCGGTCCTCACCGGCACCGTGGAAACGGCCGTGAACGCCCTGTGGGAGGCGGGGCCACGGCTGGGCGACCGCGTTGCCGTAATCGGGGCCGGGCTGGTCGGCGGCATGGTGGCCACGCTGCTGCGCACGTTCCCCCTCGGCCGGCTCCAGCTCGTGGACCTCGACCCCGCCCGCAAGGACCTCGCCGACGCACTTGGCGTGGACTTCGCCCATCCGGACGACGCCCTGCCGGACTGCGACATCGTCTTCCACTGCTCCGCATCCGAAGGCGGCCTGGAACGCAGCCTGCAACTGGTGGGGGACGAGGGCGACATCATCGAAATGTCCTGGTACGCCGACCGGAAAATCACCATCCCCCTGGGCGAGGACTTCCACGCCCGCAGGCTGTCCATCCGCGCCAGCCAAGTGGGCGCCGTGGCACGGGCCCGCCGGCACCGCCGGACCAGCGCCGACCGGCTGGAGCTCGCCGTGTCCCTGCTGAAGGATCCGGTGTTCGACGCCTTCCTCACGGGCGCCTCCAAGTTTGCCGAACTGCCGGGCGTGGTCCGGGACCTGGCCGGCGGCCGGCTCGAGGCGCTCTGCCACGTGATCGAGTACCCCGCCGCAGCCGGTCCCGTCACTGACGACCACCACACCACCACAGAAACCGCGAGGTAACCGTTGTTCAGCCTGACCGTACGCCGCCACTTCATGATCGCCCACAGCCTTCCCCGGGAGGCGTTCGGGCCCGCCCAGGGCCTGCACGGGGCAACCTTCGTGGCGGAGGTGACGTTCCGCCGTCGGGCCCTCAACGACGACGCCATCGTGCTGGACATCGGCGCTGCCGGCGGGATGATCGAGGAGGTCCTGGCCGGCCTCAACTACCGCAACCTGGACGACCATCCTGACTTCGCCGGGAAACTGAGCACCACGGAGGCGCTGGCGCAGTACATCGCCAACGACGTCGCGGAGCGACTGCGTGACGACACGGACGGCCGGGAACTCGCCGGGCTGGACGTCACCCTGCGCGAAAACCCCGACGCCTGGGCGAGCTACTCCCTCGAGTTCGACCACCGCTAAGGCCGCCATGCCGCCGCCGCTTCCGGCCATCCGGCTCCTGGTTCCCGGGAACATCCGCCACAACTCCGGCGGCAACGTCTACAACGCCGCGCTGGCACGGGGCCTGGAGCAATTGGGCGTCGGGGTGACCATCCAGCAGGTTGCCGGCAACTGGCCGGTGGGCAGCAAGGAAGAACGACGGCGGCTGGCCGGCTTGCTCACGGCAGGAACCCCGGCTGGGACCATGGCTGGGGCACCCGCCGCCGCCGTCACGATCGTTGACGGTCTGGTCGCCTCCGGGGCCCCCGAAGCGATGGAGGCGGCCGCCGCCGGCGGCCACGCGCCGTGGGTCCTGCTGCACATGCCGCTGGACGGGCACCCGGACCTGGAAGCCCGTGCCTTACGGGCGGCCGCCGGCGTGATCTGCACCAGCGGTTCGGCCGCCGCAGAGATCACCCGGCGGCACGGCCTGTCCGGGGTCCGCGCGGCGCTGCCCGGAACACAGCGTGCCCGGGTGGCGGGCGGATCACAGCCGCCGCGCCTGCTTGCCGTGGCGGCACTGCTGCCCAACAAGGACCAACTGGTTCTCCTTGGTGCGCTGGCCCGGCTGCAGGACCTCGAGTGGACGGCAGCCCTCGTAGGCTCGGCCACGGCCGACCCCGGCTACGCCCGCCAGGTAGCGGTGGCCGTGGAACGGAACGGGCTGGGCCGCCGGGTGGGGCTTCCGGGCGAACTGACGGGCGAGGCACTCGAGCAGCAGTGGCACGCCGCCGACCTGAGCATGCTGATCTCCCGGGTGGAGGCTTTTGGCATGGCGGTCACCGAGTCGGTGGCCCGCGGGGTGCCGGTCATCGTCCGGGCCGGCACCGGTGCGGTGGAGGCGCTGGGACTGGGATCGGAAACCGTCCCGGGGCCTCCGAAAGGTGCGGAGCCCGCCCTGCCCGGCGCCGTCGTCGAACTCGGCGGCGAACCTGCCGAAGGGGAATCTGCCGATGCGGAAGGGGACTCTGCCGAGGGGAACCCGGAGCCGCTGGCCCTCCTGCTGCGCAGCTGGCTCACGGACCCGGCTTTGCGTGCCGAGTGGCGCCGGCGGGCCCTCGCCGGCAGGGAAGTCCTGCCCGGCTGGGACGCCACCGCACGGCAGGTGCTCGGCTTCGTGGCGCCGGAAGCACCGCGTGGCGGCCATTCCTCGTAACCGCCTGCTGATGGAGAATGAGGCATGACTACCCGCGTCCAGCCCGTCGGCACTCTGGAAACCGCTGCCGCCCTCACCCCGGAGCTGCTCCGCGCCTGGGCCTGGCACCGGCAGGGGCTGGACGGAACGCTCGACGGCCATACGTCACAGGAGGTGCTCGCCGCGGCGGGCTGGGCGAGGTCAGTGGGCGGCGCCAACCCGTACCTGACCCTCTTCGCCCGCGCCGGAATCCGCCGCGGTCAGGTGGACGCGGACGTCCGCGAGCTCAGGATTCACGAACTGCCCACGGCCCGCGGCTGCACCTACGTACTGGGCCGGGAGGATTTCGACTGGGCGCTGAGCCTGGGCAAAAGTGCTGAAGAGGCCTTCCGGGTGCTGGCCAGGCTCGGCGTGGACCGCGGCGAGATCACGCTGCTGGAGGAACAGATCCTGCATGTTCTCGGCGAGGCGGACGGTCCGCTGGATCCCAGGCAGCTGAAGGAGGAGCTCGGGGAATCGGTGCGGAACCTGGGCGAGGAAGGCAAGAAAAAGGGGGCTGCCACCACGCTGCCCACGGCGCTGGGGCTGCTGCAGGCAGACGGCCGGATCCGCCGCGTCCCGGTCAACGGGCGGCTGGACCAGCAGCGCTACGCCTACACCCCGTGGGGCCTGCCGCCCAGCCGGCTCGGCCCCGAAGGTGCCCGCGAGGAACTGGTCCGCCGCTACCTGGGCTGGACGGGCGGCGCCACCATCAAGCAATCCCAGTGGTTTACCGGCTTCACCCTCACCGACAGCAAGGCGGCGCTCGCCGCTGTCGGCGCCGTGGAGGTTCCCACCGCCGCCGGCGAGGTGCTCTGGATGCTGCCGGCCGACGTCGAACGCCTCGCGGACTTCAGTCCTCCGGAAGGGGAACAGATCCAGCTGCTGGCCGGCACCGATTCGCTCGTGCTGCACCGCCGGAACGCGGGTGACCTGTTTGCGGACGCAGACCGGGACCTCAAGCTGCTGAACACCACCCTGGCGCTGCGGGCGGACCTTCCGGACCACCCCATCTTTGACCGCGGCAGGATCATCGGACTCTGGCAGTACGATCCCGGCAGGGAAAGGATCGCCGCCTGGCTCTTTGCGGGCCCGACCCCCGCCGTCGAACAGCGCATCGCCGAGGTTGAGGAGTGGATCCGGGAGGACCTGGGCGACTTCCGCTCCTTCAGCCTGGACTCGCCCGCGTCCCGGCAGGAGCGGATCGACGCGCTGGACGCTGCTTGCGGATAACCCGGCGGGGTTAGCTTGACCTGCTGCCGGTGCGGTGAACCGCGAAGAACTCGCGCAGCAGCAGGCCGCATTCCTCCTCCTGCACGCCGGCGTAAACCTCCACCCAGTGGTTGAGGCGGCGCTCGCGCAGAATGTCGAACACGGAGCCCGCCGCCCCGGCCTTCTCGTCCCAGGCCCCGAACACCACGCGGTGGATCCGGGCCAGGATGATCGCTCCGGCGCACATGGCGCACGGTTCCAGGGTTACCACCAGGGTGCAGTCCTCCAGCCGCCAGCCGTCGCCGCTGCCGCCGTCGAGGGCAGCACGTTCCCGCAGCCGCGCGGCGGCCTCACGGATGGCCACCACCTCGGCGTGCGCGGTGGGATCCCCGAGGGCCTCGCGCTCGTTGCGGCCGGCCCCCAGGACTGTCCCGTCCGGACCGATCACGACGGCGCCAATCGGCACGTCCTCGGTGGCCAGCGCCCGCCGGGCTTCGTCGAGGGCAAGGCCCATCCATTCGAGGTGTTGCGGATCTGCCGGGGCCATGGATCAATGATAGTTTCGAAGGATACTTAGCATCGGTCAACGCGAGTGCCGGGAGTAGCGATGAAGTCCCCCACTGAAAAGTACGGCAGGTGGCTCGGTCCCTACGCTGCCCTGTGGATCACCCTGGTCATCGGCGGTTTCCTGGTGGTGGCCCTGACGCTGCTCAGCGCCGAGGTATACGACAGTGTCGTGGACCAGAACGGCGTCTCGGGACTGGACAAACCCGCCCTCCAGCTTGCCAAGGAATACCGGAACCCCGGACTCGACTCAGCCGTGACGGCCTTTACGAACGTCGGCGGCGGCATTGGAATGCCCATCCTGGCAAGCATCCTCGTGGCCTGGCTGATCTACGTCAGCCGCAGCTGGCGGCCGCTCATCCTGGTGGGCGGCGCGGCGGCAGTCTCCGTCACCGCCACCAGCGTGGGAAAGACGCTGCTGGGCCGCACCCGTCCGGACCATATCGACGCCGTTCCACCGTTCGAGTTCTCGCCGTCGTTCCCCAGCGGACACACGCTGAACACCACGGTGGTGATCGGGATCGTGGTGTATCTGGTGTGCCTGCAGTTCCGGAAGACGGCGGCCCGGACATGGGTGATCATTGCGGGGGCGGTGTTCATCATCGCCATGGGACTGAGCCGCGTGTTCCTCGGCCACCACTGGCTGACGGACGTGATGGCCGCCTGGCTGATCGGGGCGGCCTGGGTGGGCACTGTGATCCTGGCCCACCGGCTGTTCCACCTCATTCGCCGGCGGGAGCATGCCGGCCCGGCGCCCACGTTCGAGCATCCGGCCCATCTGAAAGGCAGCAAGGCTGAGCAGAAGGAAGCGCTGCAAGGGACTTCCGATGCCGGAGGAGGGGCCGCAACCCGGGGCGGGGAGACAAGCCCCGGGTGATAGTTTTGACCCATGCGCACACTCGTCGTGGACCATCCGCTGGTCGCCCACAAGCTCACCGTCCTGCGGGATAAGAACACCCCCTCGCCGGTCTTCCGCCAGCTCACCGAGGAACTGGTCACGCTGCTCGCCTACGAGGCCACCCGCGACGTCCGCACCCAGCCGGTCACCATCGAAACCCCGGTCGCCACCACTGTCGGCACCGCGTTCACCAAGCCCACCCCGCTGGTGGTCCCCATCCTGCGTGCCGGGCTGGGCATGCTCGAGGGCATGACCAAGCTGGTCCCCACGGCCGAAGTGGGTTTCCTGGGCATGGCCCGCGACGAGGAAACCCTGGACATCATCACCTATGCGGAGCGCCTGCCGGACAACCTTTCGGGCCGCCAGATCTTCGTCCTCGACCCCATGCTCGCCACCGGCGGCACGCTGCGTGAGGCCATCAAGTTCCTGTTCAAGCGCGGCGCCGCCGATGTCACCTGCATCTGCCTGCTGGCCGCTCCGGAGGGCCTGGCCAAGCTGGAGGAGGAGCTCAAGGACGCCAACGTCACTATCGTCCTCGCCTCCATCGACGAGAAGCTGAACGAGAAGGCCTACATCGTCCCGGGCCTGGGCGACGCCGGCGACCGGCTCTACGGCATCGCTGGCTAGACCTGCAGCACCAAAGTTCACCGGCGGAGGTCTTCCGGTGCGCAGTCCGCCCCGGCTAGCCTGTGCAGCATGGACTGGAAACTTGAACTCGTGTTCGTCCCCGTGTCCGATGTGGACCGCGCCAAGGACTTCTACGTCAACAAGGTCGGTTTCAATGCCGACTATGACGAGCGGCCCATGGACGGCATCCGCTTCGTCCAGCTGACCCCGCCCGGATCGGGCTGCTCGATCGCCATCGGTGAGGGCCTCAACGATGCTCCGCCGGGCACGGCTCCCAGCCTGCAGCTGGTGGTCAGCGACATCAATAAGGCCCACAGCCAGCTCAAGGCTAACGGCGTGGACGTCAGCGACGTGGACGTCCAGGACTGGGGCCACTTCGTCTACTTCGCGGACCCCGACGGCAACAAGTGGGCGGTGCAGTACCTTCCAAACCGGCCGAACGGCTGAGTAACGAAGGGCGTGTCCGGGAACCGGATAAGGCAGGATGGAAGACATGAGCCTTCCTGCCCAGTCCGCCACCATCACGCTGACAGCCCGAGCCGTCCTGTTCGACATGGACGGCACGCTCGTTGATTCCACTGCCATCGTGGAGCGCGTGTGGACTGAATTCGCCGGCCGTTATGGCCTTGACATCGCGGAAATCCTCCGTACCTCCCACGGGGTGCAGGCGCTGGACACGGTCCGCCGCTTCGCCCCGGAGGGCGCCGACGTCCACGCCCTGGCCGCCGAACTGGGACACATGGAACTGACCGAAACCGACGGCATCGTCGCGGTGCCGGGTGCGCTGCAGCTGCTCGAGTCGCTGCCGGCCGACGCCGTGGCCCTGGTGACGTCGGCGTCGCGAGACCTCGCCACCGTCCGGATGGCGGCGGCAGGGGTGGAGCTTCCGGCGGCGATGGTCACCTCCGAGGACGTCTCCCGCGGCAAACCGCACCCCGAGGGCTACCTCCTCGGCGCGTCCCTGCTCGGCGCCGACCCCTCGGAAGCGGTGGTGTTCGAGGACGCTCCCGCCGGCATCGCGGCAGGAGTCGCCGCCGGCATCAGGACTGTCGCCGTGGGCCCGAACACCGGCGCCCTTCCTGACGGCGTCCTGCATATCCCGGACTACACCGCCGTCACTGCGACGGTGGAAACGGACGAGGATGGGCGCCCGGCGATCTCCCTGCGCCTGTAGCCGGGCCTGTTCGGTCCGGAGGCCAGTCAGGCTGGACCCGTCGGAGCCGTAACCCGTCAGGACAGATCGTAGACCGTGGCACCGCCGATGGTCTCAGCCTGGAAGTTCGCCGCCACCCACTCCGAGATGCGCGCCGCGGCATCGGAGCCGGTTTCACCCTGCATCATGCTTCCGCCAATGAAGTAGTGGATCTTGCCGTCCGCCACGAGCTGCTGGAACTGTTCCAGCGTGGGCGCGGGATCGGTCCCGTTGAAGCCTCCGACGGCCATGACCGGCAACTCGGCGGCAAGCTGGTAGCCGGCGGCGTTGTTGGAACCCACGACGGCGGCGGCCCAGGTGTACTTTGCCGCGCCGGTTTGCAGCGCGGTCACCAGGGCGTCCGACGGTGTGCTGGTGCCCAACAGGCCTCCCATTCCACCGCCGCCCCCTCGGCCGCCGAATCCGCCCGCTGCCTGGGTGGCGGAGTTGGCCGTGCCCGGATTGGCGGGCGTGCCCGGCCCGGCGAGCGTTCCCTGCCGGCTAAAATTTCCCGGCCCGGCCAGGTTGCCGCGGACCCCTGTTGCGGCTGGCCCGGCGCTGACAATCGCGCCGGAATGCGCAGTCGCCGCGGTGGTCAGGGAGTAGGCCAGCGGCGCGGCCAGCACCGCCGCGACCGCGGCAGCCGCCGTCGTGCGTTGCAGTGCCTTGCCAGCTCCGGCGGGTGCGGGCGGGACCAGCAGCAGAACCACGGCCAACAGCGCCAGGAGCAGCACCACCCAGCGGAGCCACGGGACGTAGGCGGGGGAGCGGCCCAGCAGCTGGAAGGCCATGGCGCCGGCGGCCGCCACCGCTGCGGCGAGCGGCACCGCCGCGGCCGGCAGGGAACGGCGCTGCCAGAGCAGGACGCCGGCCAGCCCGGCCAGACCCGCGATTCCCGGTGCCAGGGCCACCATGTAGTACGGGTGGATGATGCCGGCCATGAAGCTGAACGTCAGTCCGGTGACCACCACCCACAGGCCCCAGATCACGACGGAGGCCCGGACGGCGTCGGTCCGCGGCGCCCGCCTGCCGAGCCACAGCAGTGCTCCGGCGAGAACCAGGACCGATGGCAGCAGCCAGGCGATCTGCCCGCCGAACTCGCTGTTGAAGAGCCGCAGCAGCCCCGGTGTTCCCCAGCCGTTCCCGCCGCCGACGCTGCCGGTCTCGTCGCCGTTGAGCCGGCCCAGGCCGTTGTACCCGAGCGTGAGTTCCAGGATGGAGTTGGTCTGCGAGCCGCCGATGTAGGGCCGGTCTTCGGCGGGGATGAGCTCGACAGCGGCCAGCCACCACCCGGCCGACACCCCCAGCGCCGCTCCGGCACCCGCAAGGTGCAGCACGCGCTTCCCGAGACGGACCGGGGCGGCGAGCAGATAACCGGCCGCGAGCCCCGGCACAACGAGCAGGACTTGCAGCTGCTTGGTCAGGAAACCGAAGCCCAGGAACACGCCGGCCAGCAGGAGCCAGCGGAAGCGCGCGTCCTGGATGGAGCGCAGCACCGCATAGGCTGCCGCGGTCATGAGCAGCACCAACAGCGCGTCCGGGTTGTTGAAGCGGAACATCAGGGTGGCCACCGGCGTCAGGGCCATCACCGCGCCGGCCAGCAGGCCACCGAGGTGGGCCAGCCGGTCGTCGCCGGTGGCAGGTCTGGCGGCGCGGCGCACCGCCAAATAGAGCAGCCACGCCGTAGCCACGCCCATCAGGGCCTGCGGCACCAGAATGCTCCACGAATTCAGGCCGAAGAGGCGCACGGAGAGGCCGGTGATCCACAGCGCGGCCGGCGGCTTGTCCACGGTGATGGCGTTGGCGGAGTCGGACGAGCCGAAGAACCATGCTGCCCAGTCCTGGGACCCGGCCTGGGCCGCCGCCGAGTAGAAGGCGTTGGCCCAGCCGGAGGCGCCCAGGTTCCACAGGTAGAGGACGGACGTTCCGAGCAGGAGTCCTGCAAGTTCCAGCCGGGAGCGCAGTTCCTGCCGGGGCAGCCGCTGCAGCTGCTGCCGCGGTACGGTCTGTGACTGTGGGGTCTGTAACTGCCCGGTCTGCTGCTGCCCGGTCCGTTGCTGCCTGGTCCGTTGGAGGCCGGGGCGCAGAAGCCAGCGGCGGCGGATCCGGGATTCTGCCGTGGATGGCGAACGTGGAATGGTGTTGGCCATGATTGCCTAATCGGTCAGCTTGTAGACGGTGGAGCTGCCCACGGTCTGGGCCTCGAAGTTGGCCGCAACCCAGGTGGCCACCTCGGAGTTTCCGCCGCGTCCGCCGCCTCCGCCCATCCCGCCGCCGGAGATGAAGTAGCCGATCTCGCCGTTGACCACCATCTCCTGGAACTGCGCGAGCGTGGGGTAGGGGTCGCCGCCGTTCCAGCCGCCCAGGGCAATCACGTTGGTGCCCGTGGCGAGTTCCAGACTGGCTGCCTGGCTGGCGCCCGACACAATCCCGGACCACTTGGCAGTGCTGGCCTTGAGCAGCGCGGTGAGTTCGGAGTTCGCCGTGCCGGAACCGTCGGGACCCATCGCACCGCCGGGAACCGTACCGCCGGGAGCGTTTCCGCCGCAAGCACTGCCGGCGTCGGTTGCGCCGTTGGGGGCCAAACCGGAACCGTCCGGCAGCCCGGAACCGTCCGGCAGGCCTGAGCCGGAGCTGCCCGGCCCGGTGAGGCCGGCGCGTCCGCCCTGGCCGCCACAGCCGCCCATCGCGGACGCGGTGGGTCCCGACGTCGGGATCGATCCGGAGTGCGGCTGGGCTGCCGTGGCGAAGGTCCACGCAGTGCTGCCCAGCCCGCCGGCCAGCAGCGAAACCGCCACGACAGTGGCAGTCGCAGTCTTGCGGAGCCGGGCCGGAACAGCCTGGAGCGAATCGAGCCGGAGCAGCAGCGCGGCGGCGGCCAGCACACCGAGGATCACCACGGCCACCCTCATCCAGGGCAGCCACGTGGCGTCGCGTCCCAGGAGCACCGCGGACCAGACCGACCCTGCCAGGACCGTGGCGGCCAGCGTGATCCGGGCGGGCAAGTAGTTACGGCCGCGCCACAGTTCCACTGCACCGATGCCCACCAGCGCGGCAATCGCCGGGGCCAGCGCAACAGCGTAGTACGGGTGGACAGTGCCGCTCATGAAGCTCAGGATTCCGGCGGTTACCAGCAGCCAGCCGCCCCAGAGAACCAGTGCCGCGCGGGTACGGGACGTACGTGCCTCGCGGCGGGTAAACCACAGGCCGGCACCCAGCAGGATCAGGGCCGACGGAAGCAGCCAGGACACCTCGCCGCCGAAGCTGGTCCCGAACATCCGGGTGATCCCCGCGGCTCCGCCAAAGCCGACATTCCCGCCGAAGCCGCCGCCCCCGCCGCCCCCGCCGGGCATGCCGCCGCCACCGATGCCGCTTTCGGAGCCGGTGATGCGGCCCAGGCCGTTGTAGCCGAAGGTCAGTTCCAGGAAGCTGTTGGTCTCGGACCCGGCCATGTACGGCCTGGCCGAAGCCGGCGTGAGCTGAAACAGTGCGATGTAGCTGCCGGCCACCAGCGCAATGCCGCCGGCCGCGGCGAGCAGATGCAGGAAACGCCTGCCGAGGGTGGTGGGGGCGGCCCACAGGTAAGCCAGGGCCAGGCCGGGAACGATCAGGAAGCCCTGCAGCATCTTGGTCAGGAACGCCAGGCCGATCACTGCGCCGGCGGCGGCCAGCCACTTCCAGCCGGCCTTTTCGATGGCACGGGTGGTCAGGTACGCGGCGAGCACCAGGCACAGGGTGAGCAGCGCGTCGGGGTTGTTGAACCGGAACATCATCGCCGCCACCGGGGTCAGGGCCAGTGCGCCGCCGGCGAGCAGACCCGCGGCGGGGCCGGACACGCGCTTGATCGTGAGGTAGAGGAGTCCGACGGCGGCCACCCCCATGAGTGCCTGCGGCACCAGCATGCTCAGCGGCGAGAAGCCGAAGACCCGGCCCACCAGGGCGGGAATCCATAGGGCCGCCGGGGGCTTGTCCACGGTGATGGCGTTTCCGGCATCGAGGGAGCCGAACAGCAGCGCCGTCCAGTCTTTCGTGCCCGCCTGGATGGCGGCGGCATAGAACGAGTTGGCGTATCCCGTGGCTTCGAGGTTCCACAGGTACAGCACGGCGGTGAACGCCAGCAGCGCTGCTGCCGAGGGCCGGATCCAGCGAGGCTGGTTTCCCAGCAGCAGCCGGGATGCCATGCCGGCCGGGCGGGTTTGCTCGGGGACGGCCTGGCGGGGAGCCTCGGGCACGGCCGGGGCAGTTTGGTCTGTTGTCGGGACTGTCGTCTGGTCTGGGGGAGTGACGGTGGTGCTCATGACTGTGCCATTTCTGTGGTCGGGTCGGATGCCTGCGGGAGGGATGCCTCGGAAGCGGCAGGATCTGCGGGAGCGTTGGTGGGGGAGGCGGCAGGATCTGCGGGAGCGTTGGTGGGGACCGGGCGCCGTCGGAAGACCCACAGCCGGAACAGCAGGAACTTCAACGCGGTGGCCGCGAGGTTCGCGGCGGTGACGGTCGCCAGCTCAACCCAGCGGTCCGGCGTCGTGCCTCCGGGCAGGGCCCCACTGTGGACCAGGGCGAGCGCGCCGGAGGTGAGGCCGAGCCCGATCCCGAAAACCAGCAGCCCTTCAAAGTGGTGGCGGGCAACATCGCTGTTGCCGGCGATGCCGAACGTGAAGCGACGGTTCGCGGCGGTGTTGGCCACGGCCGTGGTGAGCAGGGCCAGCAGGTTGGCCAGCTGCGGATCCATCAGGTTGCGGCAGAGGTAAAAGAGGACCAGGTACGCCAGGGTGGATGCCACGCCGATGGTGCCGAACCGCACCAGCTGGCCGAACAGGCTGCCGCCCGGGCTCTGCTCCTGGCTGCGAGATGCGGCCGGAAGGGGGCCGCGGGCAAGGGCCGCGCGAAGCTCGGCGACGGGGATGCGGCCGCTGACCATGTCCTTGCTGAGCCGGGCCATGCCGCGGACGTCGGCGAGTGCCGTCTGGACGATGTCCACGCTGGAATTGGGGTCGTCGGTCCAGTCCACAGGCACTTCGTGGACGCGGAGGCCGCACCGTTCGGCGAGGACCAGGAGTTCGGTGTCGAAGAACCAGGCGGTGTCCACGGTGTGCGGCAGGATCTGCTGGGCGATGTCGGCGCGGATGGCCTTGAAGCCGCACTGCGCATCGCTGAAATGGGCGCCCATCAGGGACTGCAGCATGAAGTTGTAGCTGCGGGAGATGAATTCGCGCTTCGGCCCGCGGACCACGCGGGAGTTGCGGGTCAGCCGCGTGCCGATGGCAAGGTCCGAGTGGCCGGAGATCAGCGGGGCAAGGAGCGGGCCCAGTGCGGCCAGGTCCGTGGAGAGGTCCACGTCCATGTAGGCCAGGACAGGCGACGGCGAAGCCAGCCACACTTTCCGCAGGGCGTTGCCGCGGCCCTTTTCCGCAAGGTGCACCACGGTGACCTCGCGGAGCTCTCGGGCCACGCGTTCGGCCGCTTGGAGCGTGCCGTCGGTGCTCGCGTTGTCCGCAACGGTGATGCGGAACGAGTGCGGGAACGTGCCGCGCAGGTGGGCGTGGAGCCGGCGCAGGCACTCCTCCAGGTCGCGTTCTTCGTTGTAGACCGGGATGGTCACGTCCAGGACCGGTACCGCGGTGGAGGTATCGATCGGCGACCGCCGCGTATGCCTGATGAGGGTCTGGGACGGGGCATCTCCGGCCGCGCCGGCTCCATGGAGCGCGTGCGGCCGGGTGTGCAGCGGTGGGTGCGGCTGGGGTCCGGAGGCCTGGTCAGTGATGGTCATGCATCAACAGTGGCGGCCGCTGTTATGAGGGTTTTAGGGCGAAGCTGTGCAGGGGCTGTGGAAGTTCCTCAGCGCTCGCTGGCGGCCAGAATGAGCGGCTTGTGGCGGCCGGAATGAGCGGCCGGTGGGTGGCCGCATTTCTGCACCTCTTTGCCGGCCGCGGGTGGGCACGGACGGCAAGAGGGCCCCGGATCCTGGCGGATCCGGGGCCCTCGGGCACTCTAAAGCGGTGCAGAAATGCTCGCCCTCAGCCGGTTCGGCCGCGGCAAACCGGTCAGTACCAGTTGTGGGCGAGGTGCCAGTTCAGGGCGCCACACGGGGAGCCGTAGCGCTCCTTGATGTAGTCCAGGCCCCAGTTGATCTGGGTGCGGTAGTTGGTGCGGTAGTCCGCCCCGGCGCTCGCCATTTTCTCTGCGGGCAGCGACTGGACGATGCCGTAGGCGCCGCTGCTGGCATTGGTGGCCGTGGTGCGCCATTCCGATTCCTTGGTCCAGAGCCGCTGCAGGCACTGCATCTGGTCTGCGGACCAGCCAAAGGATCCGAGCCTGGCGGCTGCGTAGGCCTGTGCGCCGGAGGGATCGTTCAGGGCCACAGGCGCAGCGGCCCGGGCCTTTGCGGCCGCCTTGGCCGCGGCAGCTTTCGCTGCGGCAGCCTGGACGGCGGCGGCGTTGGCCTTAGCCGCGGCGGCCTTTGCGGCAGCAGCCTGGGCGGCGGCGGCCTTAGCGGCGGCAGCCTTCTTTGCAGCGGCAGCCTTGGCCGCAGACTCCTTGGCAGCGGCCTGGGACGAGGACTGCGGAGCGATGGACGCCGCGGACGGGGCCGGAAGGGCGGAGATCAGCGTCTTGTCGAAGCTCAGCGTCTGCCCGGCGTCCGCGGTGGCCGCTGCCGGCTCGGCGGCGGAAGGCGTGGCCTGGTCGGCCGCGTGGCCTGCGGCACCGACGCCAACGAGCACCGCGGCGGCAGTGGTCAGGACAGCCGCCCGGCGGCCAAAGGACGGAAGGCCGGAAGTGAGACGGCCCCAGGCCGTCGTAGGCCGGGCCGGTTCGGCGCGGTGCCGGGAAATGCCCTGGCGTGACGTCGTGCGGTCAGACTGATCTGAGGCGCGTTCAGGGCGCGCCTGAGTCTTAAATTCAGACATGGTGGATTGCCTCTCACACCTGCGGAGTTAGCTGTCGGGTTCGGATGAGGTCATCCGGCCGCACGGAAATTCACGTGTCGGCTTCACCCCAAGGGCTGATGCGGAAAGCCCGGGACTCTGGTTCCCCCGCCTCTGCCTGATGTAGCGGAATCCGGGAAGCGGCAGAGCTGGGCGTCAATCCGGAGATGCGGCGCTAGTGGCGGCCGCACCATATCGACGGTACAGGAGGCTTCTGATTAAGTCACATTTAGGTAACGGGAGTCACGGCGTCGGCGCGGCGCCTTGCATGGGCAGCCGGACCGCAAATTCCGTCCGGCCGGGCCGGGACGTGACCTCCACCGTGCCGCCGTGCGCTTCCACGATGGACTGCACGATGGACAGTCCCAGGCCGCTGGTTCCCTCTGCCGAGGCGACGCCAGGTTCTGCCTGCGAAGGCCCTGTTTCTCCCCGCGAATCCGCGGTACGGAGGGCTGTTTGCGCGCTGGCGCCACCGGTGGCAGGACCCTTCGCCGTTGCGGAGGCAGGCGACAGGGGCGGCTGCGCCGGCGTCGCCCGTGAGGCGTCTGCGCGGGCAAAGCGCGCGAAGACCTTGTCCACGAATTCCGGCGGGATGCCGGCGCCGTCGTCCGTGACAGTAATCACAGCACTGCCGTCAGCCGACCGCATCACGCCGGTGGTCACCGTGGTGCCGGGACGGGTGTGCTTGCGGGCATTGGAGAGCAGGTTCACGAGGACCTGGTGCAGCTGCGAGTCGTCACCCCGGACCGACACGGGTTCCTCCGGGAGGTCCAGATGCCAGGCCCGGTCCGGCGCCATGACTTTTTCGTCACTGACGGTCTCGATCACCAGCTGCGTGAGGTCAACGTCGCTGAGCTTGAGCGGCTGGCCCTCGTCGAGCCGGGCGAGCAGCAGGAGGTCCTCCACCAGGGCGGTCATGCGTTCGGACTGGCTCTGCACGCGTGCAAGGGACCTCTGGCCGTCCGGGGTGAATTTTTCGGTCATGCGCATCAGCTCGGTGTAGCCGCGGATGGCCGTGAGCGGCGTGCGGAGTTCGTGGGAGGCGTCCGCCACGAACTGCCTGACCTTCATTTCGCTTTCCTGCCGCGCCTCCAGCGCATTGGAGACGTTGTCCAGCATCTGGTTCAGGGCGTGCCCCACGCTGCCCACTTCGGTTCCGGGATGGGCGTTCGACGGCGGGACGCGGACGGCGAGTGCCACCTCACCGGCGTCCAGCGGCAGGCGCGACACCTGCGTGGCCACCTCGGAGAGCTGTTCCAGCGGTTTCATGGTGCGCCGGATGAGCACCGTCCCGGCCAGGCCGATCAGCACGAGGCCACCCAGCGAGACGATGGTGATGGTCCAGACCAGCGAGGTCAGGGTGTTCTGCTTTTCGGCGAGGGGAAGCCCGGTGACGATGACGTCCCCGTAGGGCGCCTGGGCGGCCACGAGCCGGTAGGTGCCCGAGGACAGCTTCCGTTCAACCGGCACGCCGTCGCGGCGGAGCTCCAGGAGGACCTGGTCGTCCGCGGCGGACAGCGAGGCGAGGGTGGCGTCGCTGTCAATGAAACCGGCGCTGATGACGGTGCCGCCCTCGATCCGGGCCGTTACCGTCCCCACCCGCTGGCCGCGTGCGCCCAGCGGATCGGGTTTGGTGCCGGGGTTGCCCAGCGGTGGCCGGCCAAAGTCGCTGGACCGCCGGGCGGCCTCCGTAAGCTGCTTGTCGAGTTGCTGGGTCAGGAAGGAGTCCATCGAGGCGTAGCTGAACAGGCCGATGGCACTGCAAATCGCCACCAGCAGGGCCATGGCCACGAGGACCAGGCGGGTGCGCAGATGCCAGGTGCCCGGCTTCAGCCAGCTTCGGCGCTGGGTACGGACTGCACCGGAAAGGTTTGCCACGGCCTACTCTGCCGGTTTGATGACGTAGCCCGCGCCGCGGACCGTGTGGATCATCGGCGGATGCACGGCATCCACCTTCTTGCGCAGGTAGGAGATGTACAGTTCGACGATGTTGGCCTGGCCGCCAAAGTCGTAGTTCCACACCCGGTCCAGGATCTGGGCCTTGCTGACCACACGCTTGGGGTTCTCCATCAGGTACCGCAGCAGCTCGAACTGGGTGGCCGTCAACTGCAGCTCGTCGCCGGCGCGGGTGACTTCACGGGTGTCGAGGTTCAGGACGAGGTCGCCCACCACAAGCTCAGCGGAATCCATGGCGGCCACACCGGAGCGCTGGACCAGCCGGTGCAGGCGCAGCAGGACCTCCTCCATGCTGAACGGCTTGGTGACGTAGTCGTCGCCGCCCGCGGCGAGGCCCACGATGCGGTCCTGAACCGCGTCCTTGGCCGTGAGGAAGAGTGCCGGGACCTCCGGCGCGAAGGCACGGATCCTGCCCAGGAGCTCGACGCCGTCGAACCCGGGAAGCATCACGTCAAGCACCAGCACGTCCGGGCGGAACTCCTTGGCGAGTTTCACTGCCTCGGGACCGTCGGCAGCGACGGCCACGGACCAGCCGGCCATGCGCAGGCCCATGCTCATGAGCTCTGAGAGGCTCGGCTCGTCGTCGACCACCAGGGCGCGGATGGGGGAGCCGTCCGGGTGGGTCAGTTGGGGAAGGTTGTTGGTCATGGAGTGCGAAGTGGCCATGTGACAACTCTCCGTTCTGGTGTTTAGCCGCCGCTTTGGCAACCCTGTGCGCCGGCTGTGAATCCCAGCCTAGCGAGCTGAAAGGCAGCGCGTGCGCATTTTTCAGGTCACAGCCATGGCTCTTGCGCCGCACAGGCCAAACACAGGAAGGCTTTCCAGTCTGGAACGGACACTTCCGCACCCCTAAGGAGATAACAATGAGCGGACAGCAGCATTCACCTGTTCCGGAAACCACGCCCCTGCCCCCGGCGCCGCAGCCGGACGGGCATTCCGCCGGCTGGGGCTTTGGCGGGGGAACGCCGACGCCGGCCCCCGCGAACGCCGGTCCGGCACCTTCCGCTTACGCAGCGGAGGACAACACGGACGACCCCCATTCAGCCGGCGCCCGACCCGCGGAACCCGCAACTGAACCGGTGACGTCCCTCGGCACGTTCTCCTCCGGCGGTGCCGCTTTCCATGCCGCACCGCACGCCGTCGTGTCGAACTCTCCCGCCCCGGGCGGCGATCCGAACACCCAAACCCCTTCCTCCCAGGCCGCAGATGCCCAGGGACCAAGTGCCCAGGCCCCGAACTCTCCGGCCCCGTACCCGGGCTGGGGTGCCGGCGGGGCCCAGCCTCCGGCCGACGGCGCCGCGGGCGCAGGCTGGGGAGGGCCGCCGTCGGCCGGAAAATCCGGCGGACCGGCTGCCAGCGGCAAGCCGTGGACCATGAAGCGCGGGCTGGTCGTGGCCGGTGCGGCGACGGTTCTGGCCGCCGGCGCAGGAGCCACCGTGTACGGCCTGGGCAGCAACGCGGCCGCTGCCGGCGGAACGGCCGCCGGCCCGCAGGGCGGTTTGGCGCAGGGCGGAACACAGGGCGGGTTGAGCCAGGGCGGCCTGCCCCAGGATGGCGGGTCGATGGGCGGCCCGGGCGGCATGCAGGCGCCGGGCGGCGACTTCGCGCCCAACGGCCTCGGCGGCATGGGCAGCGGCGTCTCTGCGGCGGTTCATTCGGAGTACGTCGTCGAGGAGAACGGGGAGTACGTCTCCAAGGTGGCGCAGCTCGGTACCGTTTCCACCGTTTCCTCTGGTGCGGTGACAGTAAAGAGTGCCGACGGGTTCACGCGGACCTACACACTCAGTGACGACACGGTGGTGAGCAATATGTTGCAGAGGCGCCAGCAGTCAGCAACCGGCGGCCTGACAGTGGCCGACATCGTGTCCGGAGCCACCGTGCGGATTGTGGCCGGCAAGGATGGCTCGGCGTTTCCGGCGGAGAGCGTTCAGGTGAGCGGGACCGCGACGCAGTCGGGCGGAACCAGCGGATCGAGCCAGTCGAGCTGATCGACGGGAAGGCGCAGCGCCCAGGTGAACCGGGCGCTGCCGCCGTCGTTCTGGCGGATTTGACCACGACCCCAAACCCGCGCGTGGGCAAAAAAACTTCGTCCGGGCTGCGTCATAGCTGGACAATCGGCGTATCGCCGCTGCGGGTTTCCAGCAATTCAGATGTCATTGAATATTCAGCGCGAATTTACGGAAAAATCGAAGAAGATTCCGCAGGAGTAGCTTTCCGACCGTCCGTTCAGGAAAAAGGATCAAAAAATCGGCGGCTTTCAAAACTGTGATTTGTCGCACAAACTGGCCGTTTGTCTCAGCATGCGGACGGTTCCGTCCATTGTTACTTGCAAGTTTTCATTGTTACGTTGCACACTTTCAAATGTGAACAAGAACTCAACAGCACCTGCAGCCGCAGAATATTGGCCCAGCACACCCGCTGCTGCCGACATGCGCTGTTGTCGAATGCACGCCTAACTTTCACCACCCCACGAAGTTTTTAGGCATTCGCCCCCAGCCCAGCGTAGGGCGCCCCTCCCCAGAATCATTGCGGGGAACCAAGCATTCGAGCCGCGATGACGGCCATTCACATTTGAGGTAAGCAAACATGACCGTTGCATCCGGATACGTCCACATCTCAGTCCGTAACGCCAACAAGGCTGGCCAGGCGCAGGGACTGCGCCAGGGATTCGGCGCCCGCCCCGCCTTCGCCCCGGCAGGCCCGGCCAACAGCATTCCCGCCGCCCCGGGTTACGCGCCCCAGGGCTACAACCCGAACTCCTACGGCCAGCTGCGCGCCGTGCAGGCTGAGGAAGCCGCACCGCTGACCGCACCCACGCCTCTTGTGGCCCCGGCCGCCACCGCGCCGGTCCGCCCGGTTCCCAACGACAACGTCGCCCGCGGGTTTGTCCTGTACATGGGCATTGACGAGGAGACCGCGGCCGCCGCCGGCACCTCGATCGCCAAGCTTGCCCAGGAGATCCGGGCCTACGCCCAGTCTCTGGTTACCGGCGCCGAAAGCTACGCCGCCGTCGCTGTGGCGCCGGCCAGCGCGCCTGGCTCGGCGCTCGACGTCGTCCGTTCCACTTTCGGTGACCCCACCGTCAACGCCCGGCAGCGCACCGAGACTGCCCGCGTCCAGCCAGCCCAGGATCCCCGTCCCTCCGGTGTCCTGATCGATCTCGCCCGCCGCGAGGTGCACCTCGACGGCGAGTCCCTGAACCTGACGTTCAAGGAATTCGAACTGCTCAACTACCTCGTGGAGAACGGCACCCGCACCGTGGGCCGCGACGAACTGCTCGAGGGCCTGTGGCGCAACGCCGAAGAGGTGCCGAACGAGCGCACCATCGACGTCCACATCCGCCGCCTCCGCTCCAAGCTGGGACGCCTTGCCAACACCGTGCGCACGGTCCGCGGCCAGGGCTACCGGTTCTACGAGCACCCGGAGGTTGTTGTCTGGGCCGCGCCGGAGTACTCGATCTAGCCTCCTCCGCCCGAACGGCCCAGGCGGCTGGCGTTAGGCTTGGGCCATGAGTGCGCACCATAAGAAGCGGTTGGTCCTTATGCGCCATGCCAAGGCTGACTGGCCCGGCGGGGTGGCTGACCACGAGCGTCCCCTGGAGGAACGGGGCCACCGCGAGGCTCCGCTTGCCGGTAAATGGCTGCTCAAGCACAACATCGTCCCGGACTTCATCCTGTGCTCCAGTGCCCTCCGGACACGGCAGACGTGCACGTGGGTTTGCAGTGAACTCGGCGAGAAGGCCCCGACGCCGAAACTTGAGGACGGGCTGTACGGCGCCTCCGCGCTGCGCATGCTTGCGGTCATCAACCACGTGCCGGACACCGTGACCACCCTGATGGTGATTTCCCACATGCCCGGCGTGCAGGACCTGGCCATGCACCTGGCCTCACGGGATTCCAACCACGACGCCTACATGGATGCCGCCACACGCTTTCCCACCAGCGGCCTGACCGTGCTGGAGACGGACAAGCCCTGGGCCGAGCTGGACGGCCAGGACGCCAGGCTCACGCACTTCAAGGTCCCGCGCCCACACTAGCGCGGACGAGTAGGCTTGTCCCCAGCGTCGTCTAATGGGGAAGGGCCGCCATGCTGAATTCTGTAACCGCCCGGTGCCGGGCCGGTGCCCGGCGGTGCGCTGCCGCCGTCGTCGTTCTCCTGATGCTCTGCGCCGGGGCGCAGCAGGCAGCCGCGGCACCGTCCGGTGAGCCGCTGTCCACGCAGGTTGTTTCGAACCCCGGCAATGCATGGGTCCTGGTCAACAAGTCACGTCCGCTGAATCCACGCCAGTTCGCGCCGTCGGACCTCGTCAGCTGGAACGGCACCGGCCATCTGCTGCGGCACCAGGTCACGGGCGCCCTGGGCCAGCTGTTCGCCGGGGCGCGTGCTGCCGGCTACTCCCTGGAAGTCATCAGCGGTTACCGGTCCTATGCCTCCCAGAGCGCCCTGTACAGCTCGTACGTGCAAATGTACGGGCAGGCCTACGCCGACCAGATTTCGGCGCGGCCGGGCTACAGCGAGCACCAGACCGGGCTGGCGGCGGACGTCGGCAATGCGGGCGGCGCCTGTGGGCTGACGGACTGCTTCGGGACCACTCCGGGCGGGCGCTGGGTGGCGGCGAACGCCCACCGCTACGGTTTCATCGTGCGCTACCCGCAGGGCTACTCCGGCATCACCGGCTACACATACGAACCCTGGCACCTGAGGTTCGTCGGCGTTCCGCTGGCCACCGACATGAAGAGCCGCGGCATCCCCACCATGGAACAGTACTTTGCCGCCCGCCCCACCGTCAGGAGCGGGGCCGACGTGCTAGCCGCCGATTCCAGTGGCGTGCTGTGGTCCTACCCGGCCAACGGCCGGGGCGGCTTCGGCACCCGCGTGCGGATCGGGCCGGGCTGGTCCGGCCTTAAGGCCGGCTTCGTCGCTGACTGGAATGCCGACGGTGTGAACGACATCGTGGCCCAGTGGAAGACCGGGACGCTCTCCGTGTACCGCGGCAAGCTCTCCGGCGGGTTCCTCAGCCCCGTCCGCGTGGGCAGCGCCGGGTGGCAGTCCATGAACATCACCGTGGGGAAATGGCACAGCGGCCAGCGGTATCCGGGCGTGGTGGGCACGGCAGCGGACGGCGCCATGTTCTTCTACCCGAACGCCACGGGCAGTGCGCTCGGCGCGCGGCTGCGGCTCGGGCAAGGATTCCAGGGCATGAAACTGACCATGGCCGACTTCGACAACGACCGCCGCCAGGACCTGCTGGTCACCAGGGCGTCCGGCGAACTCCTGCTGTACAGGTCCGACGGCGCCGGAAAGTTTGTTGCGGAAGCCCGCCGCCGGGTCGGGACCGGCTGGAATGCGCTGGCCCAGTCCCACGCATCGTTCGGGTTCCAGGGGCCGGGGACGCGCGGACTCACCGCCAAGACCACCGACGGGCGCCTCGTGTATTACAGCCTGGGCAACAGCCAGTTCACGGGTCTCCGGCCTGTCGGACCGGGCTGGCAGCCGTACAACATCTTCCGGTAGCCGGCGGCTTCCCCGGAACATGCGTCCCTAGCCGTGGGGGTCAGCCCGTAGCCGTGACGAATATAGGGCCGGGCGCCGGTCGCTGAGGGTATCGTTGCGCGGTCCGATGCGGGTGCGTCCGGCCGGCACGGTGATGACCGTATCCAGCCGGCCCGCAGCGTCGGTCGCGCCGGCGGGCCATCCGTCGCAGCCGATCGCTGACGTGCCCTGGGTCCAGGTATGGCCGCGCTCCGTGCCGGCACGGTCACAACAGACGATGGCCACGCATGATGCTCTCGCCGCCGCCATGGCTTGGACCACTTCCGGGGCATGTTCGCCGGCTGGCCGCGGCACCAAAGGCCAGTTCGTGGGAACTGCGATGATCTCGGCCCCGCCGAGGGCCAGCGACCGGGGCATTTCCGGAAACTCGAGATCGTAGCAGATCAGCACCCCGAGCGGCCCGAGCGGGGTCGGCACGACCGGCGGCGGCGCGCTGCCCGCCTCGAAGAGCGACTGTTCCTCATCCCAGAGATGTGTCTTTCGGTACACGGATATGACACCGGCGCGTGTCATGATGGCGGCGCTGTTGAAGAGGGAATGCTCGCCGCGTTCGCAGAATCCCAGGACCAGCACCATGCCCGGATCGAGCAGCGACGCCCACTCCCCGAAGACGGGATCGTCGGAGGCGAGGGCGCATCGCCCAGCCTCGTCGGGCCGGAGGTAGTAACCGCTGGTGGCCAGTTCCGGCAGGACGAGTAGCTGCACGCCGTCTTTTACCGCAGCCTGGATCGCGTCCCCGATCATGCGGAGGTTTGCTGCGAGGTCGCCTATGCGCGGTGCCAGTTCGTGGGCCCGCACAGCCACGCGGCGTTCACCTGGCGCTGTGGCAGCAGGTGGCGTTGTCTGGTCCCGGGGTTCGGCAGCCATTACGCGAGCGCGGGCGGGGTTTGTCCGGTCACCAGCTCGCCGGCCCGTTCGAGCCGCATTGTTGCGGTGGCGCGGTGTGCCGCCATGCCTTCGGACTCCGAAATGACGGCAACGGCCGTGGCAAGCTCAGATGTAGCTTCGCGGGCGACGCGCTGATAGGTGAGCGGCTTAAGGAACCGGGATACCGACAGCCCGGCAGAGTGCTTCGCACCGCCGGCCGTCGGCAGCACGTGGTTGGTTCCGGCCATTCCCTTGTCGGAGTAGGCCACCGTGCTCCATTCGCCGATGAAGAGCGATCCGTAGTTGCGGAGGGCCGCGTGATAGTAGTCATTGTCGGCGGTCAGGATCTCCAGGTGTTCCGGTGCCAGGTCATCCATCAGCGTCACTGCGACCTCACGGCTGGATGCCAATGTCACCGATCCGTAGTCGCGCCAGGCGGCGCCGGCGATCGGCGCGGTTTCGAGTGTCGCAAGCTGGCGCTCCACCGCCGCGATGACCTCCAGGCCGAGTTCCCCGGATGTCGTGACGAGGGCGGCGGGGGAGTTGGGCCCGTGTTCGGCCTGGCCGAGGAGGTCGGCCGCGACCAGTTCGGCGTCCGCGCTCTCGTCAGCGATCACCGCGACTTCTGAGGGGCCGGCGAGCAGGTCGATGGCAGCCGTACCGAACAACTGGCGCTTGGCTTCCGCGACGTAGGCGTTGCCGGCCCCCACCAACATGTCCACGGGTAGATCGCCGAGCAGCCCGAAGGCCATCGCGGCCAGCGCCTGAACGCCGCCGAGGACAAAGAGACGGTCGACGCCGGACAGGTGTGCGGCGTAGACCACGGCATCGTTGGCGAAGCCGCCCGGCTGCGGGGGAGTGCAGGCCGTGACGGCCGGAACCCCTGCCGCCTTGGCCACCCCCACCGTCATGAAGGCGCTGGCCGTCAGCGGGAAACGCCCGGCAGGCAGGTAGGCCCCGACGCGCGAGACGGGAATGTACCGTACCCCGGCGTGGAGCCCGGGTATGAGTTCGGTATCGAAGTCCCGGAGGTGCTCCCGCTGCACTCGGGCAAATGCCTGGGTGCGCGCGGCCCCCAGCTCGATTGCTGCACGCAGGTCCGCCGGGAGGCGGTCCCCGCTGGAGGCGATCCGGGCGGCGGGCAGTTCGATGTCGCCGCCGTCCCAGCCGTCAAGTTTTTTTGCGTAACGCAGGACGGCGTCAATGCCTCCTGCTTCGATCTCGCCGAGCATTTCCGAGACGGTGGTGATGACGGCAGGATCGCGCTGCGCTGCAGGCGCGTCCACTGCCGGCTCTTTGAGGTGGCGGTAGGAGCCATGGAGGTTTTTGAGGACTGCTGGGGTAAAAAGCATGCAGTGATCCTAGGCATGTGCCGTAATACCGCACAAGAGCTATGAAACCTATCAAAGGTATAGCTTGTTCCTATGACACTGACACAGCTTCGCGCTTTCCTGATGGCAGCGGCCCTGGGATCGTTTACGGCTGCGGCGCTCGAACTGGGCACCACGCAACCGACAATTTCCGAACTCGTGCGCAAGCTCGAAGCCGTTTGCGGCCTGCAGTTGTTCGTGCGCGGCGGCCGCCGGCTCGTGCTCACGTCGGCCGGGCAGGAACTGCTGCCCTGGGCGCGGCGCGCAGTGGAAGGAGCCGATGGCGCGGAGCAGTCGCTGAGTGCGCTGCGCGGGCTCAGCGGAGGGGTGGCCTCCATGGGGGTGCTGCGGAACGCGTCCTACTATTTTCTTTCCGATCTGGCGGTACGGTTTCATGCCGAGCGGCCCGGGGTGCGCACCCGGCTGGTGGGCCAGAATTCCGTCGAAGTGGCCGACGCCGTGCGGTCGGGCGAACTCGAGGCAGGGCTTGTGGTGCTTCCCGTCAACGACGACGGCCTCGCCGTCACGCCGCTGCTGCGCGACGAGGTGCTATGGGCCAGTTCCGACCCCGAGCGCGTGCGGCAGCCCATAACCGTGGAGGCGATCAGGGAAGCTCCGCTTATTCTCTACGACGCCCACTACGGCTGGCAGGATCCGACCCGGCGCCAGTTGGCGGAACGCGCCCAGCTGGCAGGAATAAGGCTGGAGCCGATGATCGAGGTCGAGAACGTGGAGTCCGCCCTGCGGCTTGTGGCCCGCGGTGTGGGCGAAACCCTCATTTCACGCGCCGTTTCGGTGAGCGACATCTTCCCGCAGGGGGTGTCCACCGTCCCCTTTGCTGATCCCCTGTACGACACCATCGCTGTGGTGGTCCGGGAGGACGCCGCCCTCTCGCCCGCTACTGCGGAATTGGTGCGGTTGGCGACCGAGATGGTGATGAAATCGGCCCAATCGTCGTAGCCTATAGGGAGTTCCTATGCTGCCCAAAGGTTTATATCGTCTTGTGCGATGCCATGATCGTTCCTAGTCTCGTGAAACCGGGGTTTTACCGGCGTCCGGAAAGTCCCATGGATGCGGCGCCTCGCGTATCTGACCACATTTGAGGAGAACCATGAGCCAATCCGCCATGGATGTTTCGCAGTCGGCGGGACAGCCGGAACTTGTCGAATCCCGTTCCATTGACTGGGTACCCCTGACCGAGCGCCGGGGCAAGTCCTGGAGCCTGTTCCCGCTCTGGTTCATGTCCAACGCCAACGTGACCACTCTGGCGACGGGCATGCTCGGGGCAGCGCTGGGTGCATCTTTCCTGACCTCGCTGCTGGCAATCTGCCTCGGCGTTGCGGTCGGAACTGTGTTTACGGCGTTCCATTCAGCCCAGGGCCCCCAGCTCGGGCTGCCACAGATGATCCAGTCGCGGGCCCAGTTCGGGTTCCGTGGCGTCGCCGTAATTTGCGCCATCGTGGTCTTCAGCCTCGTCGGATTCAACATGTTCAACCAGATGCTGGCAGCACAGGTACTGACCATGACCACCGGTGTCGATGCGAACCCCCTGTGGTACTTCATCATCAGCGGTCTCGCGCTCGTGCTCGCCATTTTCGGCTATCACTGGATCCACAACACGCAGAAATGGCTGACCCTGGTCTTTCTCCTGACATTCGGCGTCTTTACAGCGGCCACGCTCGTTTTCCTGCCGCTCGACCCGGCCCAGTTCTCCCTCGCGGGATTCGACTGGGTGCCGTTCCTCCTGCAATTCGGGGCTGCAGCAGCCTATGCCCTGGGCTGGGCGCCCTATGTCTCGGACTATTCCCGGTACCTTCCCCCGGAGACAAAGCCGGGCAGGACACTGTTCTACACCTACGGAGGGGTCTTCGTCGGAGCGGTGTGGCTGATGGCGCTTGGTGCATTCGTTGCCGCCGTTTTCCACGGGGCATCGCCGCTTGAAGGTGTCCGCGACGCCGCGGACCAGATTCTTCCCGGCGCGGGGTTCTGGCTGCTGATTGCAGCGCTCCCCGGACTGGTCAGCGTCATCACCATTAACATCTACGCCGCGGCAATGGAACTCATTACTATCGCCGATTCGGTCAGGCCGGTCCGGCCCACGCGGGCCCTGCGCATCCTCGGGTGCACCATCATCGCCCTGGCGGCCTTTATCGGCTCACTCCTGAGCACCGGTGACTTCCTTGCCAACTTCGGCAGTTTCCTGGTGATCCTGCTGTATGTGCTCGTGCCCTGGACCTCCGTCAATCTCGTCGACTACTACTTCGTGCGCCGCGGACACTATGCCATCGGGGAGATCTTCACGCCCCGCGGAATTTACGGCACCTGGGCCTGGCGCGGGATGACCGCCTACCTGATCGGCATCGTCGCGATGGCACCCTTTGCCGTCACTGCCTGGTACGTCGGCCCTGTGGCCCAGGCCCTTGGGGGAGCAGACCTTGCCCTGTTCGCTGGCTTGGCGGCTTCCGCTATCGCCTACCTCATCCTCGGCCGCACTATCGACTTCGAAGCGGAGCAGCGCGCTGCCGAAGCCGGCCGCAGGACAACCGGACAAGAGGCAGTGCAGTTCTGGAATCCGAGTTCACACTAGCGGCTCGTTTGCGGCCATGAAGTGCTGTCCGGCCGGGCGCACCTGAGCCCCCCGTCAGGGCAGGCTTGTACGGCTGCTTCAGCGGCGCGGAGCCCTGCCGGTTGCCGTCCCAGTCCCTGCCCCACGCGGCGCTGCCACCCTCGGAGGCGGCGTCCGCTGGGGCGCCGTCTGCCGAGTTGCAGCTTGCTGGTTCGGGGTGCGCTGTGCCGGCTGCCTGGCACCCGCCGGGAGTCTCGCCGCGGGGCGGGCCGGTGCCTGGGCCGCCCGGGTGGTGGACGCGGAAGCCGGCCTTCGGGTGGCGCTGGCCGGGTTGGTGGTCCGGGACCTGGACGTGCCGGCGGGCCTGGCAGAGGAAGCGGGGCCCGCCCGCCGCAGCCGCCGTCGGGAGGGCCAGACGGCTGCGCAAAAGAGCACCAGCAGCGTCAGACATCCCGAGGCCGCGGCCAGATAGAAGTAGATGTCCGAATCCCGGGTGGTCACGGCCTGGCCCAGGGCTGCCGGACTTTGGTTGAACGCCAGCCCCCACATGCGCAGGAAGGCGATGCTGCAGCCGATAAACAGGCTGGTTCCGGCCCCGCCCGCTAGCAGGGCAAAGTATCGGCGCCGGGCAAAGGCTTCGGCCACGGACGCCACATACCCCACCGCAATGGCGCCGAGGAATGCCACCAGCGCGGCTTCCTCCAGCGTGTAGGCGGTCAGCACTAGCAGGCCTGCCGCTGCGGCAAACGCGCCGATCGCTGTCTTTCCGCTGTTACCCATGTGGCCCATGGGACTAATCATCCCTGAGGATCGGGCCCCTTCAGCACGTAGCCGCGCATGATTGTCATGATGGCTGCAACGCTTTGGTCACGGCTCCGTTCGGGGTTGTACGTCTGACGGTCCAGCCCCACCACAAAGCAGGCCCCGAACACTGCCGCTTCCAGGCTTCCCCGGGAAATGGTGGCGTCCACCGGGTACTGCGCAGCAACGCTTTCGATTGCCGCGCCGATCACCTGCAGCAGCCGGCCCCGCAGCTCGGCGAAGGTGTCCTGCCACTCGCTCGGGGTGCGCCATTGCTCACCCACCCACAGCCTGGCGAAGGACGGATACTCGGCCATGAAGTCCATGGCCTGGCCGATCATCGCCTCCATGCCGGCCAGCGGGTCCGCCGTCCCGCCCGTCACGCTGAGCAGCCTGGCCTCGAGGATGTCCACGCCGTGCCGCAGCAACTGGGCTATCAGGTCGGACTTGCTGCCGAAGTTGTAGTAGACGGTCCCCTTGGACACGCCTGCCGCGGCGGCGATCTCGTCCACGGTCACGCCTGACGCGCCGCGCTCCCCGATCAGGTCCATGGATGCCTCGAACAGCTTCTGCTTCGTGGCGTTGGTCCGGCCGGGGCGGAGCTTCCTCGGTCCAGCTCCCTGGTCCGCCTCCAACGTGCTCATACAGCGATCTCCGGTTTCAGGGTCTTAAGGGTCCAGAACTTGTTCTTGCGGACGGCCAGCGTTGAAAGGGCCATCCCCAGCAAAGTGTAGCCAAACAGCCCCGCCACGGTGCCCGGGACCAGGGACAGGTCCGCGCCGTAGACCAGGTGGCGCATGCCATCCACCACGTACCCCATGGGCAGCACCCGGTGGACGGCGTGCAGCGGCTCCGGCGTGGTCTGCCAGGGGAAGGTGCCCCCCGAGGAGACGAGCTGCAGCACCAGCAGGATGAGCACTGCCAGCTTTCCCGGCGAGCCGAGCAGCGCCACCACGCCCTGGATGACGGCGCTGAACGCCATGGCGGCAGCCAGCAGGAACAGCCACATCAGCCACGGGTGGGCAGGATGCAGCCCCAGCCCCACGTTGACGACGACGGTAAGCAGGCTCGCCTGGACCGCGGACACCGCCAGGAACGGAAGCCACCCCCCGACGGCGATCTTCCAGGCCGGCGCGTTGGAGGCCAGGGCGCGCTGGGTGATGGGCCGCATGGCCTGGACCAGCATGAAGATGCCGATCCACAGGGCCAGGGTCATGAAGAAGGGAGCGAGTCCTGCGCCGTAGGAGCCGGCCTTCGCCTGCGAGACGTTGCTGACGGACACGGGGTCGGACATTACGGCCGAGAGGCTGCTTTTCTGCGAGTCGTCGGGGTGGGGGACCTTGCCGGCGCCCTGCGACAGCCCGTCAGCCAGTTTTCCGGCGCCGGCTGCGGCGGTGCCCGCTCCGCTCTCCAGTTGCGCCGCACCGCCGTCGAGCGTTTGGGCACCCGCCGACAGGGCGGCGGAACCGTCCACCGCTGTCTGCTCTCCCGAAGCCAGTGTAGAGGCGCCGGCTGCCAGCCGGTCTGCGCCGGCAGACGCCGTCGAGATGCCGCCGGTCAGTGCCGGTGCGGCGGCGGCCAAACGCGCCGCGCCGGCGCTGACCGCCGCTGATCCGTCGGAAAGCTGCCTGATCTGCGCGGCGTCTGCCTGGATCTTCGCCTTGGCCTCGGTGACCGGGCCGGACGCGGCAGCGGAATCAACGTCCGCGAGCACCTTGTCCGCCTGTTCCCGGGTCAGTACACCGGCGGCCACCAGCCTGTTGTTGGACTCCAGCAGCCGGCCGCGGAGGCCGCTTTCAGCAGCGTCGAGCTGACCGACGGCGTCCTGCACCTTGGTGTTCAACGCCGCGTTTCCTGCCGCAACCTGCGCGGCACCGTCAGCGAGGCGCTGCGAGTCCGCCGGAAGCCCGGCGGTCCTGTCCCGCAGCTCAGCCAGCCCTCCGCTCAGCTGTCCGGCGCCGGCCGACAGCCCGTTGGCGCCGTCACGCAGCCTGACCTGGCCGTTGTACAGGTCGGCGGCCCCGGTTTTCAGCTGCCCGGTTCCCGCATGGAGGGTGACCGCACCGTCGTGCAGCCGGGTGACGCCGTCGGCCAGCTGGGCGGCGCCGCCGGCCGCCTTGACCATCTGCGTGTGGATGGTGCCGAACCCGGTGAGGAGTTGGTTGGCCGTCTCCGCCCCGACCTCCTTGGCCACGGACGCGTGCACGGCCGTGGTCAGCTTGTCCACGATGGTGCTCAGCAGGTAGTTGTTGGCGTCGTTGGTGGTGACGTTTAGCATGGCCTGGGTCGCCGAATCGAAGCTGCCGGGCGAGGCGAGGTTGGCGGAGAAGTCCTTGGGGATCTTGAGCGCGAACGCGTACTTTCCGTCGCTGACGCCCTGGTCCGCCTCTGCCGTGGACTGGACCGTCTGCCAGTTGAACACGTGGCCTTCGAGGAGGCTGTCCGCCACCTTCTGCCCGGCCTGCAGCCGCGTCCCGTCACCGGTGGCCGCCCCGGCGTCCTCCACCACGAGTGCAGCGTCGATCCGGTCGAGGTTGCCGTACGGATTCCAGTTCGCGTAGAGGTACACTGCGCCGTAGAGCAGCGGCACCAGGGTGAGGGCCAGGATGGTCAGCTTGGGCAGCAGCCCGCCGGTCATGCGCTTGAGTTCGGAGCGCGCCAGCCGCAGGACAGTCACTTGGCCACCCCACCCGTCACGCCGGACTCACCCGTAACGCCGGAGTTTTTGTCCACATAATCGGACCTCGGGGGCGTTTTGGAGCCATTATCTGGACGAAAACTCCCCGGGGAAGGACGGCTGGCGGCATTGCCGATTGCCGCGGACGGTCCGGTCCAGCCGTCCGGGAGGGCAGTAACGGTTGCGACGACGGCGAGGGGCCGGCCGTCGTCGTACGCCAGTTCGCTGAGCCGCGGCAGCCAGCCGGCAGGGTCGGCGCCGTGCCGGTCGGGGGAGTCCACGACGAGGAGGTCCGTGGCGGGGTTGGCGAGGGCCAGGGCTGTGAGGAGCTCGGTGCGGCGAGCCGGCGGGAGCTGCTCCGTCCACATGCCGGCGACATCCTCGAAGCGGTTGACCTTCAGCCACGGCTTGCTCAGGAGGGCGCCGCGGTAACGGCGTGGAATCAGGGCCAGATCCTCGGTCACCAGGTCCGCGACGCTCAGGTGCTGTTCGGGTTCGTTGACGCCGGGGGAGTCCACCACGGCGCTTGAACGCCGCAGCGGCCTGATCCCTGCCGTGCCGTCCCAGCTGGCAGTGCCGCCGTCGGGCTTCATCCGGCCACTGAGGACAAGCGCGAGCGCCGTCCGCTGGTCCTGTCGGTCGCCGGTCACCAGCAGCAGTTCGCCGCGGGCCACCTGGAGTGAAGCCGGCGGCAGGAGGTCGAGCCGCCGGCCTTTCACGCTGAGCTGTCGTGCGCAGAGCAAAGGGAGCCTTTCGCAGAAGTTATCTGCATCAAGGCTAACTGAACTGACTAGTCAGTTCAAATAAGAATTAGAGGCCGTACTTCTCCAGCAGCCGCAGCCAGACCTCGCTGATGGTCGGATACGAAGGCACAGCGTGCCACAGCCGGTCCAGCGGAACCTCCCCGACGACGGCGATCGTCGCGGCGTGCAGGAGTTCGGCGACGTCGGGTCCGGCGAAGGTTGCGCCGAGGAGCACCTTGCGGTCCTCATCCACCACGAGCTGCGCCCAACCCTCGTAGTTACGGGCGTGCAGGGAGGAACCCGCCACGGCGATGGGCAGCTCTACCGAGGACGCGTTGTAGCCATCCTTGCGGGCCTGCTGCAGGGACCTGCCGACGTTGGCCAGCTCGGGATCGGTGAACACCACGTTGGGAATGGCGTGTTCGTCCGCAGTCTGCGCGTACCGGCTCCACGGTTCGGGTTCCCCGCGAAGTTCGCCTTTTGCCCGGGCCGCAATGGCGGCGCCGGTGGCCCGTGCTTCGTACTTGCCCTGGTGGGTGAGCAGGGCCTTGCCCGCGGCGTCGCCCACCGCATACAGCCAGGGACCGCCGTCGTTGCCTGACGCTCCGGCCACCACGCCGGTTGAGTCGGTGCTGACGGTCAGGGGTTTGCCGTCGCTGGCGGTCAGCCCCACGTTTTCCAGACCGATTCCGTCGAGCGCGGGCCGCCGGCCGGTCGACACGAGCAGCTTGTCCACGGTGACGGTGTCGCCGCCGTCGGGTTTGCCGCCGTCGAGCGTGAGCGTCAGGGTACCGTCGGAATTCCTGTGGACGCTGCGGGTCTTGGTGTCGAGCCGGAGCTCCACGCCGTCGGCCCGCAGGCCGGCGGCGACCAGTTCCGCGGCCTCGGCCGGGAAGCTGCGCAGCAGCCCGCTGCGGGCCACCAGCGTCACCGTGGATCCGAGACGGGCAAAGGCCTGGGCAAGCTCCGTGCCGGCGACGCCGCCGCCCAGCACGCCAAGCCGCTCGGGGATCTCCTTCGCCGAGGTCGCCTCCCGCGTGCCCCAGTACTCAACCCCGGCCAGCCCGTCAACGGGCGGCTGGTTGGGCGTGGAACCGTTGGCAAGTACGACGGCGTGGCGGGCCGTGAGTGCGTAATCGTCGCCGTCCAGCCCGGCCACTTTAACAGTCCGTTCGCCGGTGATCCGTGCCCGGCCGCGGATGAGCTCGATGCCTGCACCCTCCACCCACTCCACCTGGCTGGCATCCTGCCAGTGGGAGGTGAAGGAGTCGCGCCGCTTGAGGACCGCGGCCGCATCGAGTGTTCGGGTCACGGCTTCGCTGGCACCGGGAACTGCCTGGGCTCCGTGGAGCGCGGTGCCCGGGCGCAGCAGCGCCTTGGATGGCATGCAGGCCCAGTAGGAGCATTCGCCGCCCACCAGTTCGGCCTCCACCAGGACTGCCGTCAGGCCTCCCTGCACCACCCGGTCCGCGGCATTTTCCCCTGCCGCGCCGGCGCCGATCACAATGACATCGAATTCCCGTTCAACAAGACGTGGCATGGCAACAGCCTACGCCCGCCATTGCCGCGGATTTCGGCAGGCGGTGCCGTAACAATGGACCCGTCTGTCCGGGGACGTGGGACATCCGCTACGGTGAGGAAAAGTACGGACAGTGCAAAAGGAGCCCTCCATGCAGCCCTCCAACGTGGTTCCGCCCGCCCGCTTCAGCGCCCAGGCCCGCCTGCGTGCCCTGCAGTCGGACATCATGGAACTGATCCTGGACCGTGAACTGGAGCCCGGAGACGCCCTTCCCACCGAAAATGAGCTGTGCCTCGCCCTCGGTGTGGGCCGGAATACCCTGCGGGAGTCGCTGAAGGTCCTGCAGGCGCTGGGGGTCATTGAGATCCGCCACGGGTTCGGGATGTTCGTGGCGCCCAGCAATTTCGAGTCCCTCGCGGACGGGCTGATCTTCCGGGGCCGCCTGTCCCTGCGGCACCACGGCCTGGAGGCGCGGCAGCTCGTGGACGTCCGGCAGGCGCTGGAGGCGGGCCTCATCGGCAGTGCGATGGATGAGATGACCGCAGACCAGCTAGCTGCCGTCGAGGAGTCCGTCATCCGCATGGAGCTGAGCGCCGCGGCAGGGGAGCCCTTCGTCGAAGCCGACGCCGAATTCCACCGCAGGCTTTTTGAACCCCTTAACAACGAGCTCTTGCTCAACCTGCTGGGCGTCTTCTGGAAGGTCTACCGCAAGATCTATACGGAGGTTGGTCCCGGGGTGGAGGACCTGCCCGCGATCGCGGCGCTGCACCGGAACATTTTTTCGGCTGTCGCTGCCGGGGACAAGGGGCGGGCCGCCCGCGAGCTGACCCACCACTTCGACGGCTTCCGGCGGCGGATAGAGGAGGCTGTTGGTGCATAGGAACTTATGTTCTAACCCGCGTCGGTCCTGAACTGCGGGAATATCCGCCTGCCTTGGCCGGGCGTTTGCCCTGGCTTCGGGCAGGGGGGCCGCATTAACGCAGAAGGTGCGGCCCCCGGGTCCCGGGGGGGCCCGAGAACATATGGGCCCAAAAGGTTATGAAACCCCAACAAA
>NZ_JBHTSL010000008.1:132055-134467 GCF_042795115.1 Arthrobacter sp. NPDC056493
TTTTTTAACCCCCGGGTGGGTCCTTACGTGGGTTAATACCCGCGGGCTTGGGCGGGGGGTTGGCCGGGGCTGCGGGGGGGGGGCCCTAATAACCGCTTACGGCCCCCCGGGGTTTCCCGGTGCGGACCTTCTCTCTGTGCGCCCAAAGGGATTCGAACCCCTGACCTTCTGTTCCGTAGACAGACGCTCTATCCAGCTGAGCTATGGGCGCATCTTCCGGTTCCTTTCGAGCTTTTCGCTCGCCCCGAACCTCGAATAACTTTACGCGAGGACAGCCGCAGTTCCAAATCGAGGACCATGTAATTTACACAACTAGACCGGTCTATGTGACCTTCGTCACTAATTTCGAGTTTTCTAAATCCAAATTCCTTGAATTTCCGCGGAAATTGCCTCCCGGCGGGCAGGACATCCGATGTCTGACCGCGAATTGGTCCAGATCATCAGACCTAGCATTTAGCACACACCACTGAACCCGAAGAAGGGAACTGCAATGGCCCACCTGGCGCGACTGCCGCTGCTTGAGAAAGCACCCACCACCCATGCCGGTCTGCTGGCCTGGGTTGAAGAGGTCGCTGGGCTGACCCAGCCGGACCGGATTCACTGGGTCGACGGCTCCGAGGAAGAAAACACCCGCCTTACCGACGAACTCGTCGCGGCCGGCACCCTGAAGCGGTTGAACCAGGACCTGTTCCCCAACTCCTTCGCAGCCTTCTCGGATCCTGCCGACGTGGCCCGTGTTGAAGAGCAGACCTTCATCTGCTCCGAGAAGGAGCACGACGCAGGCTTCACCAACAACTGGATGGCCCCGGCGGAGATGAAGGAGAAGCTGCGCGGGCTGTTCTCCGGGTCCATGCGCGGCCGCACCATGTACGTCATCCCGTTCGTCATGGGCCACCTCGATGCTGAGGACCCCAAGTTCGGCGTCGAGATCACCGACTCCGCCTACGTGGTTGCCTCCATGCGCATCATGGCCCGCATCGGCACGGACGTCCTGAACCGGATCACCGAAACCAACGCCTTCTTCGTCCCGGCCCTGCACTCCCTGGGCGCTCCGCTGGAGCCCGGCCAGGCAGACGTCCCGTGGCCCTGCAACCCGGACAAGTGGATCGTGCACTTCCCCGAGGAGCGCTCCATCTGGTCCTTCGGCTCCGGCTACGGCGGAAACGCGCTGCTGGGCAAGAAGTGCTACGCCCTGCGCATCGCCTCCGTCATGGCGCACGATGAGGGATGGCTGGCCGAGCACATGCTGATCCTCAAGCTGACGTCGCCGGAAAAGAAGACGTACTACGTCTCGGCCGCCTTCCCGTCCGCCTGCGGCAAGACCAACCTCGCCCTCCTCGATCCCACCATCAAGGGCTGGAAGGTCGAGACCCTCGGTGACGACATCACCTGGATGCGGTTCGGCAAGGAAGGCGAGCTCCGCGCCGTCAACCCGGAAGCGGGCCTGTTCGGCGTCGCCCCGGGCACCGGCTGGGGCACCAACCCGAACGCCATGCGCGCCATCGCCAAGGGCAACAGCATCTTCACCAACGTTGCACTGACCGACGACGGCGGCGTCTGGTGGGAGGGTATGACGGAGGAAACCCCGGCGCACCTGACCGACTGGCAGGGCAACTCCTGGACGCCGGAGTCCGGCAAGCCGGCAGCCCACCCGAACTCGCGCTTCTGCACTCCGATCGACCAGATCGACATGCTGGCCGAGGAGTACCACAGCCCGAACGGCGTGGAACTGTCCGCGATCCTCTTTGGTGGCCGCCGCAAGACCACCATCCCGCTGGTCACCGAGGCCCGCGACTGGACCAACGGCATCTTCATGGGCTCCACCCTGTCGTCCGAGACCACCGCTGCTGCGGCCGGTGCCGTCGGCGTTGTCCGCCGCGACCCCATGGCCATGCTCCCGTTCATCGGCTACGACGCAGGCGACTACCTGAACCACTGGGTGAACCTGTCCGCCAAAGCCAACCCGGAGCGCCTGCCCAAGATCTTCCTGGTGAACTGGTTCCGCCGCACGGCTGAGGGCGGCTTCGCCTGGCCGGGCTTCGGCGACAACGCCCGGGTCCTGAAGTGGGCCATCGAGCGGCTCGAAGGTAAGGCCGACGCCGTGGAGACGCCCATCGGCTTCGTCCCGACCGGCGACGCCATCGACCTCGACGGACTCGACATGACCCCGGCGCAGGTTGAGGACGCAGTGCGCGTCGACCCCGACGAGTGGAAGACCGAGCTGGCATCCATCGAGGAATGGTTCGCCAACTTCGGCGATTCGCTGCCCGCCGCGCTCCAGAAGGAGCTCGACGGCCTGAAGGCCCGCCTGGCCTAGTCCCCACTGCCTCCCCGATCTCGCAAGCTCGATTGGGGCCCCTCGGCAGCGTGGGCCCATCTGGACTAGACCACGGCGGCCCCGCACCTTTTTCT
>NZ_JBHTSL010000009.1:0-119870 GCF_042795115.1 Arthrobacter sp. NPDC056493
GCCGCCATCATTGGCGGGAACAAAACCTCGCTCCTTGAGCGCTTCATCGAGCCTGACGAAATCGCCAACCTCATCGTCTACCTGGCGAGCCCGCTTTCCTCTGCGACGAACGGGGCCGCCCTGCGTGCTGACGGCGGAGTGCTGACCGCAATGCTCTGACGGTGGGATGTCCGCAACGTGACCGCGATTAGCCCAGGACATGGCCCAGCTCCGAAGGAGGGTGCGGGACTTCCCCTGCCCAACTTCTGCCGCGACTCTCTGCACCGTGGTTGCTCGGGAGAAGAACGGCTATGGCTGGCGGCCCGGATACTCAAGGTCTTCGCCCTGACGTCGGATGTAAGGCTCAGACCTGTCATTGTGCCCCAGCCCTATGGCCAAAACTGCGGACGAAGCGGCTGATGATTTGAGCAGCTGCACGGGCTGCTCACCGGCACCCAGGATGTAAAGGGTTTTCTGGATGCACTTGCCGGCTTCGCCGCCGGGACCATGAGCCGGGTAACCGGGACATCTACGACAACGGGCAGCTTTGGAACGGCCGGTCGCCTAGCAGTCTCGTAGACTCACTGGGTGCAGGACCTGAGCGGGAGCAACATCATGCTGCGGCCTTGGCGAACCGAGGACGCCGGTTTCGTCTACGACCTCTATTCGCGACGGGACGTTCAGCGCCATCTCGGGCATGAACCGAGAGTCATGGAAAGGGCCGACGAAGCTCAGAGCCTGATTGAACGGTTGCGTTCACGGAATGATCCGGTGTTGGGCTACTGGGCAGTTGAAGCGGCCACCACCGACACCGTTGTCGGCACCGTCATGCTGCAAGGGATAAGGCAATCAGGCACGCGCGGACCCTCGGACGAAGTTGAGGTCGGCTGGCACTTCCACCCTGACGCTCGGGGCCACGGTTACGCGACCGAAGCCGCTCGCTTGGTCATGGGGCATGCCTTCGAGTCCGGCCTGAACCGGATCATTGCTCTTGCTCATGTCGACAATAAAGCGTCGCATCGCGTTTGCCGGCGGCTCGGGATGAGGCATGAGGGACCGACGCTACTACGACGCCGAATACGAGCTCTTATCCGCGGATCGCCCCTCCCACTGATCTGACATGAAACTGTAATCAGGTGGGCAGTGGTGGAAGCTGAAAGATGAACCGATCGTCGGGTGACCATGCGTGCCTGTCATCGCAGCGGTACCCACGCAGCCACGCTTGACCGTCTACGACGCGAAGATAGAAGCCCTTCGGATACTCGTCGTCCATAATAAGAGCTTCGGAGGCTACAGTGAGGGCACCGTCGGGTGCCCGCCCCGAAGACATCACCGAGTCGCCAGACGCCACCTGCTCATTCAGAGCCAAGCGCAAGTACGGCCCAGTATCCAACGGGCACAGCAACAGACCCTGTTGCTGTGCAGCCTCAAAGATCTGCGCAAGCGTCGCCCCATCAGGACGCCCGAGTTCGGCGACGGTACGCTCCGTGACCACCACGGGACGACTGGGCTGGTCGTCGAAGACGACGTCCCCAAGCAGGGTTTCTGCGTGACCGTTAAGAAGGACGCCGCGCGAGCTCAGGCTGCTCATCAGCCGTCCCAAGGAAAGCCCTCCGACCCATACTTGGAGCCGTTCGACGCGAGGCAGATCTGGCATCAGTCCCCCTTTGACGTGCGTGTCTTATGCGGTGGCGACGAGCTCCAGCTCGAAGCCATCGGAGTTTACGAGATAGGCGGCGTAGTGTTTGGCCCCGCCGGCATACGGGTACCTGTCTGCGAACAACGGGCTCCAGCCGTGATGCGCGCTCTCGCCAGCCAAGCCGTCTACACTTTCCCGGCTCCCGGCCTTGAACGCCAGGTGATTCAGCCCCGGCGCGGTGCGCTGATGCTTTTGGCTGCTCAAGTCAGGCGATTCTTCAATCACGATATAGGTGGCGCCCAGCCGCCAACTGACTCCGCTGCCCCAATTCTGATTAATCTCGTATCCCAAGCTAGACAGAATCCAGCCCCATTCAACCTTGGCCCGCCTAAGATTCGGTACCCACAGTTCGATATGGTGCAGGTCGCCTTTGGAATCATCGTTCACGATGTGAGTCTTTCATGCGTCCGGATCCATCCCGTTTATGCCAGTCGCGTCGTCGTGTTTGACGACTGCCTCAGCGCGCGCGAGCGACGAAGATCATGATCGGCGCTTTCTCGGTGAGCGGGCCGCGGTTCCAGTCGCCGTTTCCGACATGAGCTGAAAGAAATAGTTACACGCTTCGTGTTCGTTGAAGAAAACCTGTTCGTCATGCCGGTGGCCGCGCTCAGAATAATAGACGGCCCATTCATAGCCACGGTCCTCTAAGCAGTAAGAGTCGTCTGGCGTGCCACCTTCAAAGTTGTAGGCGCCGGCTTTGCACCCGTCAAACTCCAGAGCTGCTTTGAGTTCGCTTCGATTCACACCAACCACCTTACGGAGTTCTGGTGCAACGCTGAGTGGTGGGGCCAGATACCCCCGTCCAGGCGGGACCCAAAAAAGGTTGACATAGTCATCCTTCCCCTCACAACGGGCGGCCCGTGACGAAACGGCCCCGCCAATGACCTGATACGGCCCGTAGTACGCCGGGAACACTCGTTCGTCAACGTCCTGTGGATGCCGGAGGACTTGGCGGCGGTGCCCAGCATTAAGATGCAGCCTGCCCTGGAGGGTCGACTGCCGTTCGCCGGCGCAAACCGGCTCCGTCTGGTGCCGGCCGGTGTCATCGCCTCAAACAGCGAACGAGGGGTCAGCGTCAACGCCGGGCCCGCTTGCGACGGGGGGAGTGCGCTACGGACCCGGCGATCTGAAGCGGCGGTTCGCGGCTACCTTTGCCCCAGTGACATGACCAGTGTGCCGCGCGCACGTTGTGGAATCCGGGGCCCAGGTGAGGGAGGCTGCCTGTTGTTTGAGGGGGAGTTTGCGGTGTGTTCAGGGTTTTCTCAAGCTTCGACCGCGCTTCTGGTGCGGCTTCTGTCCACGACGCCGCTCCCGCCAACCGGGCGGGGCCACTGGTTGCCGGCAGCCCGGTCAGCTGCGGTGGCGCAACCGGCTGGCCGTAGAGTGCGCAGGAGCAGTTAGCCACGTCGGCGTAATCTTCTCCCATGAGTGGGGCGGGCATTTACATCGTGGAGGTGAATCCGGCAGACGACGGGTCAGTTGCATCTGCAGCAAACGAATGGTGGCCGTGCTTCATGCGCGGACTCAAAAATCGACCGGTCCCAGGCGGCCCGGAACGGGCGTCCGCCAGTGAAGGCCGCCCTCGCCACCCGGCCCACGTCCGAGCCCGGCTGTCGGACCGACTTTGGTCTGCCGCCACGAGCCACTGTCAGCGGGGTCGGCCTGATCGGGTCCCCCTTGCCCCGGCTATCGCCAAGATTTCTGCAGGCTTCCCGACCAGTTAGTGGCGCCGGCCAGCAGGCCCGGGCCGCTTCGGTCGGGATTGTCCGGGTCAGCGCTGATCGCCTGCAGTGAGTGCAGCGTTGGCCCCCACGACCCGCTGGGGCTGAAATCCGTCGGCAAGAGGGCAGGAAAAAGCCCCCGCGGCCTTTGAGGGTGGTACGGGGGCCCTTCCTAGCGGCAGGACCGCCAAGTCCGGGACTCAGTGGGCCTGACATCCACGCTAAAAACCTATCCTGAGAATTGCCTCCAAAAGTCCGAGGAGTTCGCCTGTTCCCGGCAGTAGCCCTACCTGATGCGATAGTTCTTCGTCAAGGTTTCCGCAGGGTCCCGTCCTGATACTGACTGCACCGCGGACCACTGGCCGGAGTGCACCGGCCGGCCGGTAATCGGTCCGCGTGAAGTCTGGGGATATTAGTAGGGGAGCTTTCCATGCAATCACAAAGAAATCGTCAACGTGTCGCGGCAGGTCTCGCTGCTGGCGCCCTGGCCGTCGCGGTCGTCCAAACCGCCGCAGGACCGGCCTCTGCCGCCATTAACCCGGTACCGGCCGCCCCGCACTCCATCCTTGTTTTCCCTGTCAGGGACTTCGTCTCCGCGTCCGGGTACGCCAGGACCGACGTAGCCACTGTTCAGGTGCTCAGAGGCGGTGCCGTCATCGGCACAGCCGCCAACCTCATCCCGCAGGACGACCCGGCCACACCAGGCTTTGACGGCCTCGTGGAAGTCAACCATCCCGGAGGTGGATGCTGGGATGGCGCCACCCCGGACATCCGCACAGGCGACGTCGTCAGGGTCCTCACGGCGCCCGGCGTCGGTGACGAAACGTTCACGGCGAATGTCACCGTGACGCAGCAGGCGACCAAGACCGGTCCCGGGACCGTGGTCATGAAGGGAACCGCCGTCGCCCCCGGCGGCGGACAGATCCCCATCGACCAGCTGCAGGCCAGGATCGTCGCGAAGAAGCAATCGTTCGTGCTCAACGGGAAACGGACACTACGGGCCAGCGCCGCCGCAGGCGACGACGGCACGCTGGCCTATGACGGCCCGGGACTCACCACCTGGACGGCAACCTGGACAGGGCTGACCGGCGTAGGGATCGATGGTCTTTCCGACGCGGACAGGGCATCAACCCCCGTCAACTCGGAAAGCCGCGGGATGTGGCTAGGACGCAACCCTGCCCTGCTGACGGAGAACACTATCTTCGAGTTCGGGCAGATCGGCGGTCCTACCGCACCGTGCACGGCGCCGCTGGCGAAGGGCCCGTCGGTTCCGGACATGACCGCCGCGTCGGACACCGGCAGCTCCGCCACGGACAACATCACCCGCAACACCACTCCCACGTTCGCGGGAGCCGTGGCATTGCCTGACTCCACGACGGCAACCCTGTACGTGGACGGGGCCGCGAATGGCACGGCAGCGGTCGCAGCGAACGGCGGCTTCACGCTCACCCCGGCCACGCCCCTGGCCAATGGCCGCCACACCGTCACTGCCAGTGAGACCACCGCTGGCGGAACCGAAACCATGTCCGCCGGTTCCCTGGCCGTGACCGTCGACACCGTGGCGCCCGCCGTGACTGCCAAGGCGCCGGCGCTTAACTCGATGGCGGTCAGCCAGACCGGCAACGTCACCGCCACCTTCAACGAGGCGATTTCCGGTCTGAGTACTGCGCGCTTCACGCTGAAGAACGCTGCCGGGGCGGTCGTGGCCGCACCCGTGAGCTGGACCGCAGCAACCCGCGTGGCCACACTCAACCCGACGGCGACATTGACAGCGGACAAACGATACACGGCCAGCCTCACGGCCGGGATCACCGACGTCGCCGGTAACCCGCTGGCCACGTCCTCCTGGGCCTTCACGACCGGCCCAGGGCCGGTCATGGCCACCAGGACGCCCGCGCCAAACGCGACCCGTGTCAGCCGGACCGCCAACGTCACCGTCGCCTTCACCGAGGCTGTCAGCGGCGTCACCAACGGAACCTTTGCACTCAGGAACGCCGCAACGGGGGCCCTGGTCAGCTACGCCGTCAGCTACAACGCCTCCACCCGGACCGCCACCCTGAACCCGAACGTGACCCTGGCGGCCAACACCAGGTACACGGCGTCGATGTCCTCGAGCATCAAAGACGCCGCCGGAAATACTCTGGCCGGTGGCTCGTGGAGCTTCACCACCGGGCCGTAACCCAGCCACGGGGCGAAGTAAGCCCGGTGCCGGCCAGAAAAGCCGGCGCCGGGCTTACGCCTGGGAACCGGCGAATTGACGGTCACCTCCGGCTTCGTGTCCGGCGGTCGGGTTGTTGCCCTGTCCCGGGGGGTATTGCAGCTACCTGCCGGAGTGCCGCAACGCGGCCCTCCGGCAGCGGGACGCCTGCGTTCCCTTTCCAAGGTCCCGGGGCACGGGTATCTTTTGACAATGTTCAGGGTGCTGGGACATCTCAAAGGGAAGGCCTGCGGCCGCTACCGCACGCTGATGGTAGTCGGCGGCCTGAGTGTTCTGACGATCCCGATTGCAGGCTGTGACCCAGGTGCCCCGCGGACGTCTGCGGTCTCGGTCGAGTCAAGCCCGGCAGCGACGTCCACAGACGGTGCGATATATTCGGCCGTCCCCCTCCCGGGAGGATCCACCGCTGCCGTTTCTACCGGGTCAGTCCCGGCCCCAGGGCCGCACGCTGCCGGGACAGCACAGACACCAACTCCGGGCGGCCCCGGAACGGTGGCGCCCAGTCCGACGCACGCGCCTGTGCCGAACCCGGCCGGAACGCCGGGTTCATTCCCGGAGGATAAGTCGGTTTCGGGGCAGCGCCTGCCCGTCGGGGATATGTCGGGGTGGCGGCAGGTATTCGCCGAAGATTTCACCCACGGCGATGTCCCCGTCGGCGAATTCCCTGGTGCCGCTTACCGCGGTAAATGGAGCTCGGGCTACGCCGACGGCACGCCCGACACAGCCGGACAGGTCAGTGGTGGCCAATCCGGTTACTACCCCACGAAAGTCCTCAGCGTCGGGAACGGCGTTCTGGACTGGTATTTGCACTCCGAAAACGGAATCTCCATGGGCGCGGCCCCTGCACCCGTGATCGCGAACACCAGCACCGGCCCGCACCGGCCCAACAGCCAGCTGTACGGAAGGTACGCCGTACGCTTCAAAGCAGATTCGCTTCGGGGCTTCAAAACTGCCTGGCTGATGTGGCCCGACAGCGGCATATGGCCCAGGGACGGTGAACTGGATTACCCGGAAGGGGATCTCGCCGGGCCATTCTTCGGTGCCGTGCACCGGAGCGGATCCTCGCACAACATCTATGACGTAATCCCCTCACATGCCCTGTTCACGTCCTGGCACACCGCCACCACAGAATGGATACCCGGACGGGTCACCTTCCTTCTCGACGGAAAACGGCTGGGCACTCTCAGGACCGGCATCCCCAATAAGCCCATGCATTACATCCTGCAAACCGAGTCATGCCTGACCGGATGCCCGCTGCCCGGGACCGCCGGCCACGTCCAGGTCGCCTGGGTCGCGATCTGGTCAAGGATCTGACGGGAAGCCCTTGCTACCACCAGCGTTGAACCAGCCCCACGGGAACCCGCATGGCATGCAAGGCCTACGCCGGCTCTTGCTGGCCACTGCGGCGACCCTGGCTGTCGCCGCCTGCCAGGGTCCGTCGCCGGCACCGCCGGTACCCGGCGGCAGCACCGGCATGGGGCGGGCTGGGCATGTATTCGTCATCAACCTTGAGAACAAGGGCTTCGAGACGACCTGGGGCCCTGACTCGGAGGCTCCCTATCTGTCTGAAACGCTCCGCTCCCAAGGCGTTCTGCTCTCGAAGTACTACGCGATCGCCCATCACTCAACGCCCAACTACATCGCACAGATTTCCGGGCAGGCAGCGAACCCCGCGACCCGGAACGACTGCGGCACCTATGTTCCCTTAGTTCCGAAAGGCACCCCGCCACCGGGACAGGTCAAAGGATCCGGCTGCCTCTACCCGTCCTCGGTACCGACAGTCGCCGGCCAGCTCACCGACGCCGGGAAAACCTGGAAGGGCTACATGGAGGACATGGGGACCCCGTGCCGGCACCCGGAGCCCGGCGCCGAAGACCAGGGCCAGGACGCCTCACCCGGTGACCAGTACGCGACCCGCCACAACCCCTTCGTGTACTTCGCCGCGATCATCTCATCCCCGGACTGCACGCGGAACGTGGTCGACTTCACCGAGCTTTCCAAGGATCTGCAGACTACAGCAACGACGCCCAACCTGTCCTACATCAGCCCCAACCTGTGCAATGACGGGCACGACAGCCCTTGCATCGACGGGCGGGAAGGCGGCCTGATCAGCGCCAATGTCTGGCTGAAGAAACACATCCCCGCCATTCTGGAATCCCCGGCATACAAACAGGACGGGATGCTGGTCATCACCTTCGATGAGGCCGACGGCAACAGGCAGGGCCCACGAGGAGTACCGGGCGGCACCGCCGGAGGCCGGGTCGGCGCCCTCGTCCTGTCGCCCTTCGTCAAGGCCGGCACCGCCTCAGACAGGATCTACTCCCACTACAGTCTTTTGGCCACCATCGAGGACACCTTCGACCTGCCCCGCCTCGGGTACGCCGGAGCACCCGGCGTCAACAGTTTCGGGCCCGACGTGTACAACGGCGGGCCCTCGTAGGAAGCACAATGGCGGCGGCATTGATGAACCGCGGGCTGTGTTCCGTGGGGGCCGGCTACCTCCCGCACCGTCTTCGAGGGAAGAAAAGGATGGCCGGCCGGCCGCGGTCGGTGACGGTTGGCTGCTGCATCGACGCTCTTCCCCTCGCACGACCAAAACCGCCCCCGGGCCCGCGGGTGCGGGGACCGACAACAGAAGCGCCGCCGGGCGGGAATGCCGGGCGGCGCTTCTGTTGTCGTGGTGTTTACAGCTGCCCTTTGCAGGGCGGCAAGGGATGTTTAGTCTCCGGCGGTGCCGTGACCGTTTCGGATTGGTCATACCAGCCGTCCGAGTCGTCGTAGGCGAGCACGACGGCGGTGCTGTCCCAGTTCCTGGACTGCTGGATCTGGTTCACGGTCTTGGTGACGAAGTTCTGCTCATTGACTGGGTCTGAGTAGGCGGCGTGGCCGTCCTGGAACTCCTAGGCTTTCAGGAGGGACACGGCGGGCATGTTGTTGCTGTTGACGACCTTGCTGAAGTCGTTCAGGTCGTACTGGTGGTTGGCCTGTCCATTGTGCCCGATTTCAGCGTCAGAGGCGGGGGCCAGGTGGTGCGGATTGGCGGTGGAGGCGTAGTACTGGAACGGCTGGTGGTGCGGGGAGTGGTCCACCACGGAGGCGCCGGCGGCGTTGGTGTGGCTGGCCATGCACGAGGCCGGAGTGGTGCCGGTGGCCGCGGTGGTGGGTGCGAAGCCGCCCTGGAACCAGCCCCAGGACGCTCCCTGGGCATTGAGCAGGTCGCCGATGTTTTTGCCGGTCATGCCGGCCAGGTTGTTGGCCATGGCGTGGCTGTTATTGGAGCAGTCGTCGTAGACCGGGTCGGGGTCGTTGATGACGGTGCCGACACCGTTAGCGTCCGGCTGGCGGACCGCGCTGGTCCCGGCAGCCGGGGTCGTCACGGGTGCTCCGGCTGCCGTGAATTCTTTGACACCGTGGGTCTGGCCGGAGATCAGATTCAGCGCGCCCGGGGTGGAGGGGCCGAAGACGGTGCTGAAATGATTGTCGCTCATGGCGTAGTTCTGGGCGTAGTTCCAGATGCCGGTGACGGTGTTGCCGTCGTAGTAATCCATGGTCAGGCCCGGACGGCCGTACTGGTTGGTGCCGCAGGCGTCGCGGCTTGTGAACTGGACGAACTTGTCCATGAACCCGTCGTTGTAGGCGTTCTGCTCGGCTTTGTAGCCGTGGTCCTGGTCGCAGGTGACGGCCTGCATGGGGGAGAGCCTGGAGGGCTGGACGGAGTTGGGGTTGTTCGGAGCCAGGAGCCCGGCGCTGGCCAGGGTGTTGATGGCCTTGGGCGGTCCTCGGAAGCGGTGAAGGCTGCGGCCGGGGCACCGGAGCCCTGCTGGGTTTCACCGGGAGTGTTGGCGGCCTTGGGGTAGGTGGCGAAGTAGTGGTCGAAGGAGACGTTCTCCTGGAAGAGCACCACCACATGCTTGATCGGTGTCGCTGTGCCCGAAGGGCTTTCGGCGGCGGTCGCGGTGTCAGTGCCGAACCCGACCAGACCGGATGTCAATGCTGAAGCGGCGAGGACGGCCGCGCCCGTGGCCGCGACGCATTTGTGGTTGAATCTGCGTTGTGCCTGGAGATGAGGCATGGGGGACCCAGTCTTTGGTGTGTGAAGGGGGATGGCCGTAAAGCGCTCCCAATTGTTACTAGCCGGTAAATAACTCCCGGGGACGGCTTCGTGAACACGAGATGGCGGGCAGTCAGGGCCCCTCACGAGCGGACCCTTGGCGCGGATTGGGTGTCCAATCGTTGCCTGAAGTAATCAAAACCGTCACCTCGATTTAAGCCGGGGTCCGTAGGTTCGCTTGCGTGAAAAGACCTTTCAGAGCCGTCCACCCATCCACTGAGCAGCAGCCCGGCCTCCCCGGTCCGGGAAAGTTGTCCGCATTCGTACGGGGCCGCCAGCCCCTCGCGATCGTTGCCGCCGGCTGCACCCTCGCCGTTCTGGGCGGCGCCGGCATCGCCGCCGCTTCCACCATCCCCTTCGGCCAGCAGCAGGTCGGCTCGCAAAATGAAAGCGGGGAGCAGGTCTCCTCGAACCAGGTGATCAAGCCCATCGGCGACCGCCTGATGACCCCGTTCGGCAAGATGATGGGCTCGACGGTCAGCCCGGACGGCCGATATCTCGTCGGGACCAGCGCGGACCGCTCGGTTGACCTGCAGGTCTTCGACCTCACAACCTATAAGCCCGTGGCTGCGGCGGGCACCCAATCAGCGACCGCTTTTGCAACAGCGGCAGGCAATGCGGGCTACGCGAACATGGCGTACCAGCACATCACGGATGGCTCGGTGGGCCAGGAAGGCCCGGTCTTTTCGCCGGATGGCAAGTTCCTCTTCGAGCCGGTCGCAACCGGCATCATCCGGCATCCGTTCAACACGGACGGCTCGCTCGGTGTCGGCACAAAGATCAGCATTCCGACCGCGGGCAGCAAGCAGGCCCTGACCGCCGGCATGGCATTCTCTCCCGACGGTTCGACACTGTACGCGGCAGTGAACGGCCAGAACACGGTGGTCTCGATCGACCCGGCGGCTGGCACCATCAAGCAGACCTTTAGTACAGGTATCGCCCCGCGCCAGCTGAAGTTCGTCGGCACAAGGCTGTACGTCTCCAACGAGGGAGGCCGCCAGGCGGTCGCGGGCGAGGCGACCATGAACTCCTACGGCACGGAAGTTCCCGCGGACACCAAGCTCGGTACCTCCACGACCGGCACCCTCAGCATCATCGACACGGCCAACGCGTCGGTGCCCGTCTCCTCAATCGACGTTCAGCTGCACCCGACGGCGATGTTCCTGGACGGCCCCACCCTGTACGTGGCGAACACCAACAGCGATTCTGTCTCCGTGGTGGACACGGCCACCAACAAGGTCCTGCAGACCATTGCGACCCAGCCGTGGGCCTCCTCACAGGTCGGCTACGAGCCGACCGCCATCACCATGCAGGGCGATCACCTGCTGGTCTCCCTGGGCCGCGCAAACGCGATCGCGGTCTACAAGGTCAACAAGAAGGACCCGAAAGACCCGGCCAGCTACATTGGCCTGCTGCCGACGGACTACTACCCGGGCAACGTCACCACGGCGAACGGCCAGATTGTGGTCACCAACGTCCGCGGCATCGACGCGCGCGGCCCTGAGGTGACCATCAGCGAGGGCCCGAACACGACGACTGCGACCGGTCACGGCACCCACTCCACGACGGCCTCGCTCACCAAGTTCACGTTGCCCGGCGATGAGCAGATCAAGCAGTCGACTGAGACGGTCTTCGAGCAGAACGGCTGGGACGGCAGCTCAGTCAAGGAAGCCACGGCGGCAGCCGCCGCGAAGATCCCAGCCGTGGCTGTGCCGAAGCGGATCGGGGAACCGTCAACGATTAAGCACGTGTTCCTGATCGTGAAGGAAAACCGAACCTACGACCAGGTCTACGGCGACATGAAGCAGGGAAACGGCGACGCGTCGCTGGCCCAGTTCGGCGCGAAGGTCACCCCGAACCAGCACGCCCTCGCCGGCCAGTTCGGCCTGTACGACAACACCTATGACATCGGCACGAACTCGGCCGAGGGACACAACTGGATGATGCAGGGCGACGACCCCGCCTACACCGAGACCAGCGGCGGTGAGTACAAGCGGTCCTACGACACCGAAGATGACGTCCTGGGCCACCAGCGCTCCGGGTTCCTCTGGACCGCTATCGGGGCCGCAGGCAAGACCGCCAGGAACTACGGCGAGTTCGACTCGGACGAGGGCAAGCCGGCCGGTGCCACCTGGCAGCAGTACTACTGCGCTGCAACGAGCACGATGGGGGGCGGCGACCCGGCCCAGCTCTTCACCCCGGCGCTGCAGATGCACGCGAGCTCGGCCATCCCGTCGCTGAACGAGATCACGGACCCGAACGCGGCCCCGTTCGACACTTCGGTGCCGGACATCTACCGCTACGAGACCTGGAAGCAGGACTTTGAGAAGAACGGTCCGAAGAACTTCCATATGACCTGGCTCTCGAGTGACCACACCGGCGGGACTGCCGGCCCGCGGGCCCAGGTCGCCGACAACGACCTCGCTGTCGGCAAGATCGTCGATGAGATCTCGCACTCGCCGTACTGGAAGGACTCCGCGATCTTTATCGCCGAGGATGACAGCCAGAACGGCACCGATCACGTCGACGGTCATCGCGCCCCCGTTCAGGTGATCAGCCCGTACGCTGTGCACGGTAAAACCGTCAGCACCTTCTACTCCCAGATCAACATGGTCCGCACCATTGAGCAGATCCTCGGTGCACAGCCCCTGAACCAGAAGGTGGCCGCGGCCACCCCGATGTTCGACGCCTTCGGCAACAAGGCGGATCTGACGCCATACTCCGCGGTCCCGAACCAGGTCCCGCTCACCGAGGGCGTCAAGACCGCCCCTGCCTGCGGCCCGGACACCCTGGGCCAGAGCGGAGCGGCCGCCGCGGCAGTCAATGACGCCGCAGCCAAAGACACCGCTGTTCCGGCCCCGATGAAGCAAACCGCCGAAAAGTGGGAGGACTGGTCCGAAAAACAGCACCTGACCGGCAACGGCGCGAAGGAAGACTACGCGGACCCCAACCTGTTCAACCGCTGGACCTGGTACCAGACCCACAAATGGGAGAGCCCCTACCCGGGCGACGAGAAGATCTACGGCCCCGACGAGGTGCCCGGCATCCCCGCCGGATCAACCAGCCACGAGGACGACTGACAACTCATTGACCGGGGAGTTGAGCGCCAGTCGCTGACATCCCACCTGAGCGGGCTGGGCGCAAAGCGCTCAGCCCGCTCTTTTAGGAGCCCACGAAGGTCGGGTCAGTACTGGTTCGTTCTCGAACATGAAGCGATCCCCTGCCCGTCGACTTGCGGGCCATACCCGTGGCCGTCCCTCCCGGGGGAGAGGGGGAGCATCGCGGTGCCCAGCAGCGCGGCACCCAGAAGACTGGCATCTGAGGTTTACGGGTGTTCACCCGCCAGACGCTAGGGCCGGTGATTTCCCAGCTGGCCTACAGGCGGGGTACGCAGGCTGAATAGACGCTTAACCAAGATGGTCATGACCATAGAACGGAAAGTCCCGCTTGAAGACTGCCTGTTTCAAATCGCTCCAACGGGGTGGCACTCTGGTGACATCACACTCTGTTCCATGGACGGGGCGCCGGCTGTGACGTCCCGGCCACCCCGCATTCGCCTTGCGAGGCTTCGATGTCGGATGAAATATGGCTGGACTGCGATGAGGGATGGCCCGACGGTCCTGTCGTGCTTGGCGTAGGGTGGGGCGTTTCAGAACACCTGGTCCGGACCGCGGCCGCCATCGCGGCAGCGCTGGGACAACATCTTGTCTGCGCCTTCGTAGACCCGGCCGGCTACCTGGCGGAGTGGGAACCGGAGCATCAACGGACAGCTCTTTCCCTGGAGCCGGCCAGCAACGAAGAAGCCCACTTCCCATCACAGCAACTGCGTCGGAGCCTCGAATCGGTTCTCGGACAGCCGGGCGAGACCTGGTCCTACCGGGTGCTGGACGGCGACGTTGCCAAGGCACTTATCCGCCTGGCCGAGAACACAGACGCGTCGTTGCTGGTCGCCGGCGCCGGCGGGGCCGGGGCCCTGGCACGGATCGAAAGGCTCCTCGAAGGATCTGTTTCCGCAGCACTGATTCACCGTCAGCCACGGCCAGTCCTCATTGTCCCGCGGAGCTGATGCGGGACGGGGACTGCCTTCACTGGGACCTAAACAGGATTGTTGGCATCCGTTCCGTCTGGATCCTGATCTTCACCATAGGGAGTGGTGGAGGCCAGGCCTGCGACCTGTTGGCCGGCGTTCGTTTGGCTGGGTGCGAACCGGTCCGCTGGTTCGTCAGGGGTTTCGCTGGAAGCAGCGGAGATGTCTTCCTGGAGGTGGTTGTCTGCCGGCAGGTTCTTCGTGTCGTCGTCTCTCATGCCCACAGCCAACCATCCCGGGCAGGTGCGGACAAGGGAGCAGGCGCCGGGTCTGGGAGTTCAAGGGACCTAAGGTACCTGCGGCAGGCGTTTCGCGGGCCAGGTTCACGGACTGTTCACCGCCACCTGATTAGATGATCAAATGGACACAAATCCTCCCGCTGCAGGCGATGCTGAACCCCAGGTAGCATGGACGAAGCTGACGCCCGGACAGGACGTGGAGGTCCGCGAAGCCGGACGGCCGGCCGGACGGGGTGTCGTGGACAACGTGACGCCTGACGCGTCCGTGGTGTGGGTCCGGATCGACGGTCATGCCCCGCGACGGATGTACTTGGCCGGCGACCCCGTGGAGCTCTTGCCTGTACTGGAAAACCCCGAGGCTTTCTAGGCCGCCGCACCGGCCAGCAGAGCCAGGCAAGGCAAGCCCCAAACGCATGTGGGAGGATGCAGCCGTGACGAAGAACCGGCCCGCCGCGGCGGCGCACCCGGAGTGGGTGCTGATGTACCGCAAGGGGCTGTCGCGGAAAAAGATCGCGGAACTGACACGGAACGACGTCGCCGCGGTTTCCCGTGAGATTGCCGAAGCGAAGGCTGCCGATCCCGGCCTGCACGCCGAGCACGCGGCAGCAGCGAAAGGGTCACCGCGCACGGTACCCGGCCTGAACGCCTGTACCAGGTCGTCGCGATGGTCGAGGCAACCGGCCGCCACCCTTCCCGTAATTCCGAGGACCGCGCGGAGCGGGAGCTCGCGCAATGGCTGCGCCGCCGGCGCCGCGACACCGAGGCCGGGATTCTGACCCCGGTCATCCGCGACGGACTGGCCGCGCTGGCCGACTGGCAGCGGAAACCCCGCGAGATCCGGCACGAACAACGATGGCAGGCCCGGCTCCAGGAGCTGGTCGTCTACCGGGCACCGGGACAGCCGTGGCCGCGTTCCGCGCCGTCCTTCACCGGGCACGAGCACGAACCCGGCGTCTGGCTGCGCGGGCGGCGGCACAAGTACAGGCGGGGCCAGATGGACCCCGCCCGGGCGCAGGCGCTGGACGCGGCACTGCCCGGATGGGCCGACGGACGGAAAACCGGTCCCGCCCCGCTCCAGTAAAAGGGTACGAGAGCCACCGGAGGCCCGGGATGGTGTCAGGTGTGAGGAACCAGGCAGCGCGCAGTTTCGTGCGCTCAGCACGGTTGAAGTGCCGGGACGGCATCCCCTGGCGACTCGGTGGCATACCGCGGACCGTGCTTGGCCACTGCGGCGCTAATGGTGGCGTCCATCAATGCGCGCAGGGCGGAGGCCGCGGACTTTTCACAGTCGCGGGCTGTGCCGTACCAGGCGGGGGCCATTATCAGTGGGCGGCTGCCGGATCCGGCATGCCAGCCGTAGGTCCCGGTATCGGGGTGCCGGATGAAGCTGACTTTGAGAGTGCTCGCGTGGTCCAGTGCTGATTGCGCGTGGCTGACTGCCAGGGCTTCGGAGGCGAAGGTGCCGGCTCCGCGACCGAGCTCCCTGTGGTTGCCGGAGATGAGCCGCCAGATCGTCACTGGCTCCCGGTATCCGGGCACCCGTCTCGTCAGCGGCCGGGGCGCCACTGGTGCATGAGGCTGGACCAGCGGGACGGCGGGGCGGTGGCGGTACAAGAGTTGCGGGTTCCGCAATGTGAAGCCGGGATGCGGAACTGAGGCGAGCACCTCGGTCTCCCGTTCCTTCCAGCGTGCGACGGCGGGGGCCGCCTGGTCCTTGAAGGACGTCAGGGCAATGCGCTCGTTCACCAACTCGTTCTCCTCCATGGCTGGGCCCCGATCAAGTTGTCAGGCGCGGATCAAGATTTGCCCCAGTGAAGATCAAGATTCGTTCAAGAACGGCGCGGGCTGCGCGAGGCCTCCGGGATGTCTCCGCTGGGCATTTCCGGTCGCTAAGCATCGGCCTTTCAGGCCCGCACGGTCAGACCGCATTGGGTTTCCCTCCGGGTCGGCTGATGTTCACCTGGAAGGCGCCGTTCCTTTATCCGGGGCTTCGTGGGGCCGGGCCGCCCTGCCGCAGACTTTCTCTGGCTCCACCCGTACACAGCGGCGTGCCAACCAAGAAGCGGCTGCTGACCAGCGGCAGGAGGGCATCGTTGATGCCCTCCCGGCGGCCATCCGTCAATTAACTGATTCCTAGATGGGGAAACATCATGAATTCAAAGACCCTCAAGAAAGCCGGGGTCATCAGCGCGTCTGTGCTGGTTCTGGGGCTTACCGGTGTCACCCTCGCCTCGGCCGATCCGGTATCGGCCGGCCGGCCGTACGCGGCCGTCGGCTCCGACACCACCCAGGATGTCTGGAACGGCCTGACCAACGCCGGGCCGCTGAAGACCGTGGCCTCCTACGACGCGTTCGGGACTCCGACCGTCACGCTGGAAACGGGCAAGCAGTTGTCCCGCCCCGCCGGCTCCGGCGCGGGCGTTAAGGCACTGAGTGCGGCCCACAACCCGCTGAACCACGTCTACAAGGACACTGCCGGCAACGCCTTCACCCTGGCACCTGAGGACATCAGCATCGCCCGGTCGTCGTCATCGCCGTCGGTGGCGGGGAACGATCTGACGTTCCTGCCGTTCGCGCGTGACGCGGTCACCGTCGCCTACAAGGACTCCGCCGGCACCGCGGCGCTTGACCTGACGGCTGAGCAAATCAGGAACATCTTCACCTGCACCGCGGGGGCAGGTGTCACGATCGACGCCGGCGGCAAGCCCGTCGTGAACGGTATCACGCTGACCCCGAAGCTGCCCCAGGCAAGTTCCGGCACGCGCAGCTTCTTCCTGAAGGCGGCCGGCGTGAGCGTCAGCACCACGTGCATTCCGGCCGGAAACCAGACGTCAGCGGAGAACAGCGGTGCGGCACTGGCCAATGAGGGCGACATCATCCCCTTCTCCGCCGCACAGTGGATCGCCCAGAAGAACGGGGCCACCGCCGACACCACCGCAGCCGGCCAGATGATTGCCGATATTGACGGCCTGAAGGCCGTGGATCCGGCATCATCGGGCTCCTCCCTGCGCCCGGGAACCCTGTTCGGAAACCCCTCTCTCGTTCCCGACGGAGCGGTGGGCACGTTCGCCCGCGACACCTACAACGTGGTGCCTGCCTCCGTGCAGACGGCGACTGATGGGCGGTCCATCATCCTCCGGAACACGGTGACCACGCTGCTGAAGACAACCGCAGGCAAGAGCATCATCACCCGGTTTGGCTTCAGGAACGTCGATTACGCCGGCGACTGGACCAAGGGCAAGCCCTCCGGCTACACCAACTAGCAGCCACCCCGGGCCGGCTCCCGCTCCCGTGCCCGGACAAAGTCAGTTCCCGCACACAGCAATCACACTTCCCGCTTTCGGGCGAACCATTCATGAAAGAGAAGGCTCATGGCCATCGAAGGCACTACATTGATCCGCCGGGGGGCCAAGGCCGCCGCCGGCGTTGCCGCCGGCGCGCTGCTGTTGACCGGCAGCATCGTCCCGGCCCATGCTGTTGTACCCGCCGGTTCCGCCGGCACCGTGACCTCGGATAAAACCACGGGTGCCTGGTCCGCCGCGGACCTCGCCGCAACAGCCCTGACAACGGACATCACCTGCCCCGTCATCGATGCGATGTCCGGCGCCCTGGTCTTCCTGTCCGAACCTGGCGCCGAGACGCCCGCGGTTGCCGGCCCGGACGTCCGGGTGGAGACGCTGTACCCGTTCACGCAGGACGCGCTGTTTCAGATGTCCCTTGACGGCAACGGCAACCTGGCCGCGCCGAGCACCCTGGAAAACGGCTTCCGGGACAGCAGCAACGCCGCGGTCGCCAGCATGGCTTCGGCGATGGCGCCCAACCACACCTACAGCATCGGCTACGTCTGCACCCAGCAGTCCGCCGACTTCGCCACCGCGACCGTCAACGCCGTGAACGGAAAGCCCGTCGCGGCCTGGGCGACCCTCACCACCGACGCCGCCGGGCAGTGGAGCATCAAGGCCGCCCAGGGAACATTCACCTCGGTACCGGCCCCGGCCATGAGCGGAACAACCGCCGTCGGCTACACCCTCACGGCCAAGGTCACCGCCCCCGTGCCGGCCCCGGACAGCACCTCGTTCCAGTGGCTGCGCAACGGAGCCCCGATCGCCGGGGCGACGGCGGCCACCTACAAGCAGGTTGCCGCCGACCAGGGACAAAAGATCAGTGTCCGGGCCAAGCACAGGAAGGCCGAATACGCCGACGCCGAGGCAACCTCGGGCGCCGTCACCGTCCAGGGAGTGTTCGGCGGTCTCGCCGCACCGAAGATCTCCGGAACAGCAGCGGCAGGCTACACGGTGAAGTCCGCGGTGACCCTGCCGACGCCCAAGCCGACTGCCGTAACGTACCGGTGGCTGCGCAACGGCGTGCTGATCAGCGGCGCAACATCCTCGAGCTACAGGCTGACCTCGCTGGACACCGGCAAGCAGATCCGGTCGCGGGCCTACTTCGCCCGTGCCGGGTACCTGTCGACGTACCGGGATTCCGCAGCCGTGGTTTCCAAGGCCGTCTTCAGCTCCGTCACGGCTCCTGGCATCACCGGGACCGCAAGGTCCGGCCACACCCTCAAGGCCGTCGTCAAGAGGCCCAACCCTGCCCCTTCGGCCACCAGCTACCAGTGGCTGCGGAACGGAGCCGCCATCAGCCGCGCGACCGGCGCCAGCTACAAGCTGACGGCCGCCGACCGCGGGAAGCAGATCCGTGTCCGGGTCATCTTCAGCCGCACAGGACACCTGAGTGCGTCGGCCACTTCGGCCTACAGGCTCTTCCGCTAACAACAATCCACCTGGGACGGGCCGGCGAATCCGGCCCGTCCCAGGTGTTTTACCCACTGTTCACCTGAAGGCTTTCGTTCCTTCGCCTGCCGACAGATGCCCCGGACCGGCGCCCCCGCATACTTACGGGGTGCCCGCCGCGGCGCTGCTGACGGGGCCCGTGCGGCCCGCTCCAGCACCCGCTGCCGGCATCCACAAAGACCCCGTTCCGAACCCGCCTGGCTCCGCCGGCACGTGCTGTACCGAAAGAACACGAACCCTTGATGACTCTTCCCAGCGTGCGCGCGCACACTTCCGCCGGCGGCGCCGGCTCCCGGGTCCTCCCCGTCCGGTTGGCTGCGGCGGCCGCCCTTCTGCTCGCCCTCACCGTCGCGGCACCCCTCCAAAGCGCCTCGGCCGCACCGGTTCCCGGATCCGACTGGGGCTCCCAAGGCACCATGGCGAGCGATTCGGCGGTCACGGTCAACTGGGACAACAGCGGCAACCCGGCCGGCGCCGTCGTCCCGCGGGGAGCCGACCAGCTGTTGCCGCACACGGCCGGGAAAACCTACGCTGACGTCAGCGCCCGGCTCAGAAGCGAAGCGGCAGCCACCTTCGGCTCCAATAACGGCCTGGGCGGACTCGCCGTCACCGTGTCACAGACCCGCAACCTGCAGAACCAGGCCGTCACCGTCTCCTTCTCCGGCGCCAAGGCGGTGGCCGGAAGCAACGGAAAGACCTCGACGTATCTGCAGGTGTTCCAGTGCTGGGGTGCTCCGGGTGCGGACGGCAAACCCGACCCGGACGCCGCCGCGCCCGACCCGGCCACGTGCCAGCTCGGCGCCACGGGACCAGACGGGGACATTTCCAACCCGGCCCACCAGCGGGCACTCCTGAACGACCCGCTGGTGCGCGGCGGGGACTGGGAACAGGCGGACAGCAAATCACCCACCATGAACCTCCCGGCACCGTTCCTGGCCATCAGCGGACAGTCGACCCGCATTACCGACGGCTTCAACCTCAGCGAATACCGGAACCCGTACTTCAACCGGACCTCCACCAACGAGCACTCACGCTTCATCGCCGCTGACACCGGCTCCGACACGGTGGCGGCCGCCGGATCGCGCACCTTCGAGGTGCAGACCGGCGCCGAAGCGTCAGGCCTGGGCTGCGGATACCGCCCCGACGCCCCGAGCGTGCGCAAATGCTGGCTTGTGGCGGTCCCGCGGACCGAGGTCATCGACAGCATTCTTGGCGCCGGACCGCTTTCGCCCAGCCTGTGGGCCACCCGGATACAGATCCCGCTGTATTTCCAGGACGTGGCCGCAGTCTGTCCCTCAGACCAGGCAGCAACCCTGAGTTTCGGCTCGGAATCCCTGGCCGCCGCGATGAAGTCCTGGATCCCCGGCATGTGCGCCCAGAAGCACTTCACGCTCGGGTTCTCACCGATGGCGGACATGCAGGCCCGCTCCCAGCTCAGCGGAGGCGAACCCCTCGCCTTCACCACCCGGCCGGTCACCGGCACGAAGCGCACGCTGTACGCCCCGGCCGCGGTGAGCGGCGTCGTGATCGCCATGACCATCGACAACGTCTGCACCCGCCGCTTCACGCAATACACTGCCGCCGACTGCGGCTACGCCAACGTTGCCGAGTTTGAGGCCGACAGGGCCCGCAACGGATCCCTGGTCCGCAACCTCCGCCTCAACGCCCGGCTCGTGGCGAAGCTGCTGACCCAAAGCTACGTCCTGCACACCGCACCGGCCTCCGCCGACAGCGCAGCCTTCGCCAAGCCGGGGAACACCCGCTACGGCCAGCCCATGACCTACAGCCTCCAGCAGGACCCCGAATTCCTCACCCTCAACCCCATCGGACTCGGCAGCGCCGGGAACCTGGCCCCTCCGATCGTGGAAGGGCTCCGCTCCGACGCCGCCTCGGCGGTGTGGGACTGGCTGCTCCACGACCCGGCCGCCAAGGCGTTCCTGGAAGGCTGCCCCGACCCGTCCGGCATGGTGATCAACCCCTTCTACTCCATGCGGACCTACACGTCTTGTGCCGACCGGGCCAGCGCCCTGGATGCGGCCGCGCAGCAGAAGATCGCGGACACCAAACAACCCGCCTCCTTCACCTATGCCACGCCGGTCTACCCCTCCGACAGCGCCCCGTACCCCCAGTCCTACTGGGCCGAAAAGCCTGCCGTTCTGCTCCCTGACGGCAGGACGGTGGACCAGCCGGCCCTGACCGTCGGCGACCAGTTCGCCCGGGTTGCGGACATGGCCACCGCCGCCCAGAACACGGTCCGCGCCCAGCCGGCGTCGGTCACCGAATGGTGCGCGGACTGCAGCCCGCCGGCCTTCAAGTCCGTGCCGCGGCAGGGATTCGGCAGCAGGAACGTCATCTCCGTCACCGACGCCGCGTCCGCCGCCAGGTTCCAGTTGCCGACCGCCCAGCTCTGCAATACCGACGGCTCCGCCTGCGTCGCGGCCACGAACGCCAGCCTGCAAACCGCCGCCACCGCCTTCGAACCCACCGGAACACCCGGCGTCGTGGGCCCCGACAGCACCCCCGACTACACCGCGGGCGCCTACCCCCTGACCGTTCCCGTCTACGGCGTAGTGAACACCGCCGCCGTCACACCGGGGGAGGCGGGCACCTACTCGAAGCTTTTCGACTACGTCGGAACCACCGGCCAGGAGCCGGGATTCGGCTCCGGCATGTTGCCCCCAGGCTATGCCCCGCTGAACACGGCACTGAAGGCCCGGGCCGCCGCAGCCGTGCAAACCCTCCGCACCATGGCAGAGCACGGCAGCAGCCCAGCAACCGCGGTGAAACCAACGTCGCCGCTGGCGGCCATCATCCACTCAACCGCGCCCGCTGTGCCCGAGCACATCGCAGCCGTGACCACCGGCGACGGGCCGGACCCCGGAGCCGCCGGAACCGCGGCCGGAGCCGCGGCCGGAGCCACCCCGGCGGCAGGCAAGGCACCGGCCGCTGCAGCCGCCGGCCAGGCCCCGGAACCCGTCGCGGGCAGCCCGACGGCACGGACCTCCAGCGCATGGCCCCAGCACCTGCTCCTCATCGGATTCGGCCTCGCCGCGGCCGCCGCGATCTCATCCCTGCTTCTGTCCCGAGGAAAACGCCGATGAGCACCTACCTGCGCGACCACACCGATGAACACCTCCAGGACGCGAAACCCCGGGCCCTCAAGTACAGGTTCGAACCGAAAGATTACGTCTTCCGCAGCATCACCCGCGCCGGCGGCGTCATCGTCCTGGTGGTGATGGCCATGGTCGGCATCTTCCTGGCCACGAACGGAATCCGCGCCATCACCGAAGTGGGCCTCTGGAAATTCCTGACCACACAGAACTGGGCACCGGAAAGCAACGACTTCGGCATCGCCGCCGTCCTGTGGGGCACCGTTCAGATCGCACTGGTCGCACTGCTCGTGGCGCTGCCGCTCTCCCTCGGAACATCCCTGTTCATCACCGAAGTGGCCCGCGGCCGGGTCCAGCGCACACTGACCTCCGTGATCGACCTGCTCGCGGCTGTCCCGTCCGTCGTCTTCGGCCTCTGGGGCGCCTACATGCTCCAGCCCAACATCGTCGACTTCAGCAAATGGATCTCGGTCTGGTTCGGCTGGATACCGATATTCCAGGTCCAGGGCGTGGACCCGGAAAGCCCGCTTCGTGACACCGTGCCTTTCACCGCCTCGACGTTCATCGCCGGCCTCGTCGTGGCGATGATGATCGTGCCGATCCAGACCTCCATCATGACCGAATCTTTCCGGCGCGCGCCCGTGGGTGAACGCGAAGGCGCCTTCGCCCTCGGCGCGACCCGCTGGGGCATGATCCGCGCCGTGGTGCTGCCCTTCGGCCGCGGCAGGATCATCGGCGGGACCATGCTGGGCCTGGGCCGCGCCCTGGGGGAGACCATCGCCATCTACCTCATCATCAGCCCTGTCTTCGAAATCAAGTTCCACATCCTCGAAAAGGGTGCGAACTCCATCGCCGCGATGATCGCCCTGAAGTACTCGGAGTCCAACGAGTTCGCGATGAGCGCGCTGATGGCTGCAGGCTTCGCATTGTTCATCGTGACCATGATCGTGAACTTCACGGCCTCGGCCATCATTGCCCGTTCCCGTTCCGGCGCCGAAAGCGAGGGCTGACCATGTCCCTGATCGACGAAATCAGCGTCCGCACCGCCGCGCCCGGCACCGCGGAGAACCGCACCCACCTGCCCCTGCTCGACAAACCCGACGCCGTGACCGACGAGCCACGCATCCGCCTGGGAGCAGCCCGGGAACGCACGCTCGTGCTGGCCGGGGCAGCCCTGGGCGCCCTGGCCATGGGACTGCTCCTGACCGTGGGCACAGGGCTGATCCCGCCGGGCTGGCTGTTCGCCGTGTCCTTCTTCTGGTTCCTGGTGCTCTACACGGCACTGGTCGCGCTGAAAGAACCGCTGCCCGTGGTGCGGGACGGCTTCGTCACCGTCCTGCTGTGCGCAGCCGGCGCCGCCGTCGTCGGCACCCTCGCCCTGGTGGTCTCCTTCACCTTCGGCCGCGGCCAGGAGGCCCTGGCCCATCTGAACTTCTTCACCCGGGACATGACCGGCGCCGGGCCCCTGTCCGGCCTGGGCGAAGGCGGCATCCTGCACGCCCTGGTGGGCACACTGCAGCAGATCTCCATCGCCCTCATCATCACGATTCCCCTGGGCCTGACCACCGCCGTCTTCCTCAACGAGGTCGGCGGCCCGTTTGCCCGCCTCGTGCGGACCGTCGTCGAAGCCATGACCGCGCTGCCGTCGGTGGTCGCAGGCCTGTTCATCTACGCCGCCGTCGTCATGGCCATCACCCGCCAGACGAACGGCTTCGCCGCCTCCCTGGCGATCACCGTGCTCATGCTGCCGATCATGATCCGGTCCGCGGACGTGGTACTGCGCCTGGTGCCGGGCAACCTGCGCGAGGCAGGGCTGGCCCTGGGCGCGGGGCAGTGGAGCGTCGTCTGGTACATCGTGCTGCCAACCGTCCGCTCCGGGCTGGCCACAGGCGTCATCCTGGCCACCGCCCATGGCATCGGGGAAACCGCACCGGTCCTGCTGACCTCCGGATTCACCGGAGTCATGAACCTCAACCCCTTTTACGGACCCCAGACCCCGCTGCCGCTGGCGGCCCTGGACCTGGTCCGCTCACCCGTCCCGGAAATGGTCTCCCGCGGCTTCGCCACCGCGGCCTTCCTGCTCCTGGTCGTCCTGCTGCTGTTCATCATCGCCCGGCTGATCGGCGGCCAGGAAGCCGGAAAGACCACCGACGCCCAGCTCCGCCGCATGGCCGCCGTGTCCCGCCGCGACCTGCCGCGAATCGAAGAGAACTACACCCGGCTGCTCCACGACCGGGACCGGTCCGCGGGAGAGCAGCCAGCGGCCAAAGACCACGCGGAACCCCCGCACGCCACCGAACCCACCGCTGAATCCGCCACCCAATCCACGGGTCAGGACAGCGCCACCGATGTGAACTGGCAGGAGAAGCCATGATGACCCGCAGACCGACCAGGACCCGCACCTTTGCCCGCATCGCCGGCATCCTCATGGCACTGGGGCTGATCTTCGCCGGGCTGGCCCCCGCCCAGGCCGCCAGCTACATCAGGATCGGCGGCTCCGGGTCGTCCTGGGCCGGCAACGCCCTGCAGGACTGGGTCTCCCGGGTCGGCTCCCAGGGCGTCACGGTCGATTACGAAAACAAGGGATCCTCCACCGGCCGCAAGGAATTCGCAGACAAGATGAAGCAGTTCGCCGTCTCGGAAATCCCCTACACCGGGGACACCGCAGATCCCCGCGACAACAGCCTGCCGTCCTTCAAGTACGCCATGCTGCCCGTCGTCGCCGGCGGAACGGCATTCATGTACAACCTGAAAACCGGAGCCAACCGGCTGACCAGCCTCAAACTCTCGCAGCAGGCCATCGCCAAGATCTTCACCGGGCAGGTCCAGAAGTGGAATGAACCGATCATCCGCGCCGACAACCCGGGCGTGCCGCTGCCGGACGCCCGCGTCAACGTCGTCGTGCGCTCCGACGGCTCAGGCGCGACCGCCCAGTTCACGCTCTGGCTGCTCCGCCAGTTCCCCGGGGACTACGCCAAGCTGTGCCAGAAGACAGGCTGCGATCCCCAGCGTGCGACGTCGTTCTTCCCGATAGGCAACGGACAGCTTCAGAACTTCGTGGCCCAGAACGGCTCCCAGGGCGTCACCACCTACACGGCCAACAACCAGTACACGATCAACTACGACGAGTACTCCTACGCCAAGGGCATCGACTTCCCGGCGGCACAGGTGAAGAACGCCGCAGGCTTCTACACACTGCCCACCGAATCCGCGGTCGCCGTCGCCCTGACGCAGGCGAAAATCAACCTCGACAGCAAATCGGCCAACTACCTCTCCCAGGACCTGTCACGGGTCTACGACTACCGGGATCCCCGCTCCTACCCGATGTCCGCCTACTCCTACATGATCGTCCCCACCCAGGCCACCGAGGCCCTGAACAACGCCCAGGGTGCAACCCTGGGATACTTCGCCAACTACGCCCTCTGCGAAGGGCAGCGGCCCATGGGCCAGCTCGGCTACTCGCCGCTGCCCATGAACCTCGTCCTCGCCGCGATGGACCAGATCCAGAAAATTCCCGGCGTCGACAAGTCCACCGTGGACAAGATGAACCAGACCAAGGCCAGCGTTAAAAGCGGCGGAACGCCGGCCTGCAACAACCCCACCTTCAAACCCGGCGACTCGCCCGCGATGAACCAGCTGGTCAGGGGCGCACCATTCGACCCCGCCTGCAACGCTGCCTGCCAGGCGCCCTGGGCCGGCTCCAACGCCGCTGAGAACCAGGGCCCGGGAAGCACCGGATCCAACACCGGCAACGGCGGCGGCAAGGCCGTGCCCGCGGCTGCCGGCGCCAAACCCTCGGGGTCAACGGCAGGGACGGCGGCAGCAGCGGCCGGATCCGCCGCGGCACCCGCCGCTGCGGCAGCTGCCGCCGGCATGAACACGTCTGCCGGATCTGCCGCCGCCTGCGACCCGGACACCGGCGCCTGCGGCACCACGGTCCAGGCCCAGGGCGCAACCGCCGGACAGGCGCTCACCCCGGTATCAACCACACTGGCCTCCACCAACGGCTGGGGACAATCCCAGACATTGCTGGTGGTCATCGGACTGCTGATGCTCGTGCTCGTGCTGGCCCCGCCGCTCGTGGCCCACCTGCTGGGCCGCCGGACCGCCTCCAAGGCCGGAAAGCAAGGATCCCCCACGTGAGCACCCTGACCAGCCCGGACACAGCCGAACCAGCCACCGCCGCATCGACCCCAGCGGAAGAGTCCGGAAACCGGACAACCCCCCGTACCGCCGGCGCGCGCCGCCGCCGTCGCCCGAACCGCCGGCCCAGGACCGTGACCCCGCCCAAACCCCTGGCAGTGGTGCTCTCCATGGCGCTGACCATGGTCGCGGCGATGATCACGCTTCAGCTGGTCAACATCATCGTCATCTCACCCCTGCAGCACGGCACGGCGCAGGCGCGCTTGTACGAGCAGCTGCGGCTCACCCTGAGTGAAGGCTCGGCGCCGCTGGGCCAGGCCGACTACGAAGGCAAGCTCGTGACACCGGGAACACCAATGGCACTGCTCACCATGCCGGACCTGAACGTGCGCGAGGTCATCGTCGAAGGAACCGCCGCCACGCAGACAATGGACGGGGTAGGGCACCGCCGCGACACACCGCTGCCCGGGCAGCCGGGCATCAGCGTGCTGATGGGCCGCTCGGGAGCCTTCGGCGGGGTCTTCCGGAATCTCCATCTGGCAGGAGCCGGCACAAGATTCACCGTTACCACAGCCCAGGGCGTTGCCAGCTACGAAGTCATCGGGCACCGCAGGGCCGGTGACACCGCACCGCCGCTTCCTGCGGCCACGGAGGGCCGGCTCACCCTGATCACTGCCGAGGGGCCGGCCTTCATGCCAAACGACGTGCTGCGCGTGGACGCCAAGCTGGTGTCCAAGGCCTTTGACAAACCCGCACCCGTCATCCTGCCGGGCTCGCTTCCGGACACGGAACAGGCCATGGGCCAGGACACCTCAAACCTGTTCGCCCTTGTTCTCCTCCTGCAGCTGCTGATCCTGGTCTCCCTTGCCGCCGTCTGGTCCTGGACACGGTGGGGCAAATGGGAAACCTGGCTCGTCTTCCTTCCGGTCGTGGGCGCCACCGCGCTGCTGACAGGAACCCAAATCAACCACCTTCTGCCCAACCTGCTCTAAGGGACATATCTGCCATGAACAAGCCTTCAGAGCCACACACCGTGGCCATAGACACACTGACGGACGCGCAACCGGACGGCCGGCCACTGGCCGTCTTCGACACCGACGACGCGTTCGACGCCTCAGCCAGCTTCCAGATCAGCGCCACGAAACGCTTCGACCTGGCTGCCCGGAACCCGGCCGCGGGACTGGACGCCGAAAACATCAGCGCATGGTTCGGCGACCGGAAAATCCTGGACCGCGTGTCCCTGAGCATGCCCGCCGGCACCGTCACCGCACTGATCGGCCCGTCAGGCTGCGGCAAATCCACCTTCCTGCGCATCCTGAACCGGATGCACGAAATGATCCCCAGCGCCTCCCTCGCAGGAGAAGTGCTCCTGGACGGCCAGGACATCTACGATCCGCGGCAGCGGATCACCGCAGCGCGCCGCAACATCGGCATGGTCTTTCAGAAGGCCAACCCGTTTCCGGCCATGTCCATCTACGAAAACACCGTCGCCGGGCTGAAGCTCGCCGGGGTCAAGGCCACCCGGGCCGAAAAAGACTTCCTGGTGGAGGATTCCCTGAAGAAGGCGTCCCTGTGGGACGAGGTCAAGGACCGCCTGCACCAGCCCGGGGGCGGGCTCTCAGGCGGGCAGCAGCAACGCCTGTGCATTGCACGGTCGCTCGCCGTCAGCCCCCGCGTCCTGCTGATGGATGAACCGTGTTCAGCGCTTGACCCCACCTCCACCCGGAGGGTCGAGGAAACCATAGACTCGCTGCGCGGCCAGGTGACGGTGGTGATCGTCACCCACAACATGCAGCAGGCGGCCCGCGTATCCGATACCTGCGCCTTCTTCCTCGCCGCACACAACACCCCCGGCGTCATCGTGGAGCACGGCGACACAGGCGCCATGTTCAACAACCCGCGGGACCAGCGGACCGACGACTACGTCAACGGCAGGTTCGGATAACCGCATGCCGCGCCTGAAACCCATCCTCCTGCTCAACCTCCTCGCGCTGGGCGTCATCGCGGGGTTCTGCTGCTGGGCCGTCCGGCTCCCAGTCCCCGACGCCGCTGCCCAAACTGCCCCGAACCCGGGGGAGGGCATCCGCTCCGTGGCAGGCGGCGTCACCCTGGCCCTGCCCGTTGACGCCGGACAGGCCGGCAGGCCCCAGCCTTTGCCGGCGGCCAGTGGCGCCACCGACAGCGCCGGGAAGGAGCCGGGCCCGGGTGTTCAGCCGCTCTCCGCCAGTCAGGGCACGGCGGAGAAATCGCCAGCGCCCGGCGCCGCGTGGCTCGCCCGCACGGCCGCCCGGACCGGGATCCCGTCCCGGGCCCTGCAGGCATACGCAGAGGCGACCAGCAGGACCAACGCGGCTACGCCCGGCTGCGGCATTGGCTGGAACACCGTGGCGGCCATCGGCCTGGTCGAGTCCGGGCACGGAACCCACGGCGGCGGTTCACTGACTGACACCGGCAACTCGAGCCAGCCGATTATTGGTCCTAGCCTGAACGGGGAAGGGTTCGCGCCGATCCCCGACACCGACGGCGGCGCCCTCGACGGCGACACCACCTGGGACCATGCTGTGGGGCCGATGCAATTCATTCCGTCCACATGGCAATCCGCCGGCCGCGACGGCAACGGGGACGGGGTCGCCGATCCACTGAACATCGACGACGCAGCGCTGAGCGCAGCAGCGTACCTGTGCGCGGAGGGCCGCGACCTCCTGTCGGGCGAAGACTGGACCAACGCCGTCCTGTCGTACAACCACTCGGAAGCCTATGTCAGCCAGGTCCGGGACCAGGCCAACGCCTACTCAGCCCTCGCAGCTGCTGGCTGACCGCGCTCCCAGCGAACCGGTGCCCGAAGCAGCGTCATCCTAGGCGGCGGGTGCGCCGGGAAAGTCACTAATCGCAGAAACCATCCGGTCCAGGAGTTCTGCCCGTCACTTCACGGCACGTACGGACGGGGCCAACGCTGCAGCGGATCCAGACAGGGGCGTACGGCGGCCCAGCATCGTGGCCAGGGGTCCGCCGAAGAGTTCGGAAACCAACAACCGGGTACCGCCATTCACCGGGGGCAAGGGTGCAGGTACGTACAGCACGGAACAGGCCGAACGCTCCGGAGTACACGAGGGACATCGGGCGCCTGGCCTTGCGCGGACGCTGAAACTGCGGGGTCTGGCTCCGGCTTTCCCAAGCCTGATTTTCTGACCGTCAACGATGGCGCCGTCGTGATGCGTCAAACCGGAGTCCCAAACCTCGAAATTGCTCGTATCAGTCAGGACATTCCAGACGGATTCCGGGGCAGCAGCAACGAACTCTTGGACCTGAAGGCTAACAGTTGGGCGGCCGCGATTCCGGCCCAGGCGGCCGGCCCACGCCCGGTTTCAGGCCGCGAGCCCCACGCATAGCAGTCGCACCCACGGCCTTCAACGGCAAGGCTTGTTCCACCCGGCAATTCCGGGTTACCGGCGTTGACGAAGCGGGCCCGCACGGAAGCCGATTCGCCACAGTCTGAAACAGACAGTTCTGGCCGGTGGTGCGCTTAGAGTCTTTGTGTGACTCCGACCGCTCACCCCGATTCCACCTCCGGCGCTTACCTCCCAGCCGGCCAGGTACCTAAGCGCAATTCATCCCTCCGAAGCCGGCGCGTATTTCTGTTGGCAGGCGCTGCGGCTGCCCTTTCCGCCTGCGCACCCGCGACTGCGCCCAGTGCCACGGAGCCGGAAATGCCCGCGGTCGGCCGGCATCCGGGTACAGGCGCCCGCGTGCCGACCGGGCCGACCAAGGCGACCTTGTCGGCCGAGCGCGCAGGCATTGTCAAGAAATTCGGCGAGGCGAGCCCGCGTTACTGGGGCTTGGAGGCGCCAGGGGTGCAACTGCGGACGGCCGCCCACGACGCCGTCGCACTGACGTTCGACTGCTGCGGCGGCCACGGAGGGAACCGGGTGGACTGGGACCTGCTCGACTTCCTGGAGCGCAACGACGTCGCGGCCACATTTTTCCTCAATTACCGCTGGGTGCACGCGAACAGGACCGCAGCCCGGCGCCTGATCGCCAACCCGCTGTTCGACGTCGCCAATCACGGGTCAGCGCACCTGCCCTTGTCCGTAAGCGGAAGGAGCGCCTACGGAATTGCCGGTACGCGGGACGCGGGCTCCTGTTTCGACGAGGTGAGCATTAACCAGGAGTACCTGGCTGGCCTGATGCCCAAACCCCCGCGCTATTGCCGGTCGGGTACGGCCTTCTTCGACGACGTCGCCGTCGAAATCACCAGGACGATGGGGTTGCTTCCGGTGGGCTTCAGCGTCAATGGCGACGGCGGGGCGACCTTCCCGGCGCCGACGGTCGCTGCCCAGGTATCCGGGGCCGTAGCCGGGGACATTGTCATCGCGCACGCCAACCACCCCCGCGGCGGCACCGCCGACGGTATCAAATCAGCCGTCCCCGTGCTGCGCCGGCGCGGGCTGAAGTTCCTGCGTTTGTCCGACGTGGCCCCTGCCCCGGCTTCCGTTCCCGCGCCGGCGGCCTCGTGAACAGATCTAGCTGTGGCGGTGGCCCAGGGGGCCTGTTGCGGCTGCGGCGATGATGTTTTGGGTGACGCGGGTGGCGAAGGCCCGTGAGCGGGCGGGGACTGTGCTTTCGGTCTGGGCGAGGAGCCAGTCCATGGAGGCCATGTCGAGTACGCCAGCGCCGGCGGGTGTGGTGTAGAAGGTGGAGTCGGCCCAGCCGTGGTGGGTGTGGTGACCGGATTCGGGGGAATGTGCGAACACGTGCAGGTTGGCAGGGTATCGCAGCAGCGGGTACCTGGCTGTCGGGTAGACCTCATCGGTTTCGCCTTGTACGAGTCCGGGATAGGTCTCGCCCCTGGCTGCGCCGGTCCCTGTGAATGCGAAGAAGCGGGGGGCTGTGACGGTGAACGTGCCGGTGGCCTGCAGGTCCCCGTAGACCGCGCCGGTGAGGGTGGATTCGGCGTCGGGCCTGGGTCCCTGGCGCCATTGTGTGGTCACCGCGTCCGGATGGCTGAACCGGGCGGGGTCCAGCCGCGCCTCGCGGTAGCAGACCTCGACCCGGTTGGCCCCGGTCCGGGATGCCTCCAGCCGGGTCCGCCAGTACACGTTGTTTGCCCCGAAGAAGACGACGTTGGTGCCGCCGTTTCGGGCTGTCTCGATATTCCGTCGCAGGGCCGGGGACCAGTATTCGGAGTGTCCGGCAAAGATCACGGCCGCGGCTCCATTGACCAGGGACGGGTTCCCACTGATCCGGGCCTCGGTGGTGTAGGCCAGGCGCAGGCGAGGGTCGCGGATGGCTTCGGCGGCGCGGATCAGCGGGGTGTCGCGTCTGTCGATCTCGGTGAAATTCCTGTACGGCCGGTCAAAGGACACCTTGTACGAGCGGGTCCGGTACCGGTTTCCTGGGCCGGCGTAGAGGGAGTAGCCGCCCCACCTGTTGTAGGCCTGCATCGTGCAGTCGTTGACGACGAGTACGGCTTTTCCCTTGACTGCCGCGGACTCGACGACGAGGGGGATCATGTGGGCCTGGCCTGCGGCGCCGGTCAGTATCAGATAGTAGAGACCCTCCGGCCAGTTGCCGGTGTCCAGCCTGGTTGTCATGGCCCACGGGCACGAGACCATCCGGGTGACGCGCTGGACGGTGCAGGAGCGCTGCCTGCGCACGCTCACGGGTCCGGATGCCCAAACCAGGCGCTGGCCGGCTCCGTTGTAGTAACCGACCCGGAAGGCCCGGACGTTGATGCTGCCCAGGGTGGAGTTGATATAGAGATCCACGGTCCGTTGCCGGGGCGTGGAGGCGTTCTGGCCCAAGAATCCTTCCAGCGCCGCCGTCGACGACCAGTGGGTGGGGACCTGGTCGCGGGGAGTGCCCGGGCGACGGTTTTCCTTCGCCACATCGAACACGCCGAGCGAACCGGTACCCGCAGCCGACGCAACAACACCAACGGCGGGACTGGCGGCGCCGCCGCCTGTGCGCGGATATTCCAGTGGCGCCAGAAAGGAAAGTGCCAGGGAGAAAATTGTCAGGCAGGAAAGCGCAAAACCCGCGCTGAATGCGATGCGGCGCCAGGAGGCTGCATACTTCACGGTCATGTCCCCGGTGACCTTTCTCCCGAACCCCGTTGAGGGGGCGCACCTGAATGCATGAACAGAACGGACGTCCAAACCTCTACGGACCGGGCAGCTGCCTCAGACTTTGGAGGGTTATGTGTTCTTCCCGGAGGGCCGGGTGGCGGTGCTGCCGCGCCGCCTTCCGGCTGTTCATCGCTCGTGGTGGCCTGGTCTTCGAAGGTCCGGGTCGCGAAGATGATCAAAAAGTGCTCTTTCCGGGTGTCCGGGGTTGTTCGCAACGTGCCTGAGCAGCTTCTCCCGGACTTGCGGACGTACGGGTGAAGAGAGGATGTCCACGATGATGCCGATGACCTGTTCGTAAAGGTCGGAGCGGGCCGTTGGCTCAGGCGTGCGGGAACCCGGCGCTTGCAGCTTCTGTGCGCCATCCGTGGCGTGTCCGGTGACGGGCTGAAATCCAATCAGCATGTCAGTATCCTTCCTGGCGCTGTTGGTTTCATCATGGGGCTGCACTCTGAGCCGACGATGAGACGTCGCTGAGACTCTTCTCATCATGAGTCGATGGAACGCATGCGCTCCGGGGGAGCACGCCCGGTTGGGCTCCGTTACGGTGCTTTGGCAAGATTCCCGCTTGGGGACCGGGCTGAAGCGAAGGACAAGTTTGCGGTCTCCCGGGCACTGCATGCGGTTGGCCAGTTGCGGGAACACCGGAGACATCATTTGCGTTGCAGTTCCGTCAGGCAAAACGCCCGAGAGAGAAGGACCGAAGTGGCAACGGATTACGACGAGGTACGCTCCGACGTTAAGGAGTCCCAGGACCGTTCGCTGGAGGCCCTGCAATCGGCCAACGCCCCGGATGCGCGGAGCGTCGTCCGTGAGCTGGACGAAACCGATGCGCTGGATGAGGCCATGACCCCGGGCGGGGAGTTCGTCGCCGAGGAACTGATTGTTCAGGTGGTTCCCCAGGCCAAGGATGAGTTCACCTGCTATTCCTGCTTTCTGGTCCGGCACAAGTCCCAGCTCGCACGGGTAATGGATGGCCACTCATATTGCATCGAGTGCGAGGGATAAGGGCGAAACTGGATGCCGGCCAGCAACAGCCGCAACAGCTGGATACAGTTTGAAGTTCCGGTGGGAGCCGGGCCGCAGGGGCGCCCAGCAGCAGGCGAATTGCAGGGAAATGTGCTGTTGCCGCTGAATGGTGCGCCAGCCGCCGGGCACAGTGGGTGCCATCTCAGGCGAGGATGATTTCCAGCAGTGTGGCCAGGGCAGGGATGATGTTCAGTGTTGAACGCCTCTGCGGTGACCCCGGCGAATTCCCGTGGCCTGGCGTCTCGCGAACGTCAGGGTTTTTGGCCAGGAAGGGCCAAGTCACTGCGACCGGCGGGTGTTCCTGCCTGGATCAGGTGCCGGGCCGCCTGGGCGATGTGTTTGGCATCGATTCCTGCCCATGCGAGGAGTTCCGGCCCGGTTCCGGACCCGGGCATTCCGTGCACCGCCAGGTGCGATATCGACAGGTCACTCGGTGGGGCCAGGAGTAACGCGTCCTTGACCGCCGAGCCGAGGCCGCCTTCGGGGTGGTGGTCTTCTGCGATGATGACGCGGCCGCGTGTCTCGCCGGCGGCGGTGAGCAGCGTTTCTGCGTCCACGGGTTTTACGGAGTAGCAGTCGATGACCCGTCCTGGATTCCTTCAGCACCGAGGATTTCCGCCGCCTTGAGTGCCTCGTGAAGGGTGACACCTGCCCCTATCAGCGTGACGTCGTCTGTGTCCGATGAGCGCAGATCGTCGGCGGGGCCGCTCCTGCTCCATGGAGTGCTGGACCGCGCGACAAGGGACATCGACGCACGATACGCCCCTGGCGACCTGGTCGACGAGGTGGCGGACGATATGGCGCGGGAGTACGGTCTGCCCCCGAAGTGGCTGAACCCCAATGCGGCGGCATTCCTGCCCGACCAAGCCCAGTGGATCGCGGGACCGGAGGGGACATCCCCAGCGGTCAGGCTCGCTGATCTGCCCACTCTGGCCGCGATGAAAATGGCGGCAGAGCGGACTTAAGACATCGAGGATCTCGGACACATAGTGCTCGCATTGGGCATTGGGCATTGGGCATTGGGCATTGGGCATTGAGCATTGAGCAGGCCGGGGAACTCGTGGGGCTCGCGTTTGAGAAATATGGCGAACATTCCGTGGCTCTCAGTGCGCCGGCCGAAAAGCGCATGGCCAACCTCCCCAGGGATAACGCGGCCGGTCGTAGCGCTGTTGCTCGGTAAGGAATCACAGAGCAGTCACGTTGAGTCCCCTGAACCGCCCCAGCGGCAGGGGAAGGGACGGCGCCGGCACGCGGCAAAGCGTCGGCCTAGGAGTTCAGCCGTACTGGGTGAACCCGTCACCCAGCGTGTCTCGCTGCGGTTAGAGGAAGCCTTGGACGGCGCGTTCGATGGCGTCCGCGCCGTCCTGGAGTGCCTGCGGCATGAGGTGCCCATAGACTTCTTCGGTGGTTCGGGTGGCGGCGTGGCCGAGCCGGCGCGAGATGGCGAACATGGAAACTGTTCCGTCCTGGATATTCATGGCACGGCTCCCGGCTGGCTGCGTGGCTGTCACCTCAAGCCCGGTTGCCGCTGGCAGACCTTGACAAAAGCATTCCTCGGTGTCATGACACCCTGTAACGTTAGAAGCGGAAGGAACAGGAAGGTAGCGAGGGGATGGTGCTATGTCAGCCGGTACAACGAGGCATACGATCCGCATCGAGGACGACTTGTGGGACCAGGCCCATGCCAAGGCTGCCAGCGAGGGTACGACGGTTTCTGAACGCGTGCGGGCGGGACTGCGGGAGTATGTTTACGGGCCGGGGGCCCGGCACACCATTGCTGATTCCCTCGTCTACCTGGTCCCGCATGCGCTTGAGGATTTGAAAGGGCCGGTGTCGGGTACGGTGCAGCTGCCGATCCATTTGGACTGGGGCCCGGACAGGGTCTACGACGTGGCTGACGATGGAAGCTGCGCCGCGGTGTACCAATTGACGCTGCAGAACTCGGGGTCGGTCGATGAAATGGGCGCGATCGTCAATGCCGGTCGGCTGCTTGCCCTGTGGCCCTCGATGCGGCTGCCCGGCCGGTGCCGTCACCTCTGGGAGAGTGCCTTCCCTCAGCTTCCCCAGCACCGTGAGAGCAGGGAGCATCCGTCGTGGACGACGCTCAGCGCGCAGCCACCGGAATAGCTTTGTCTGTTCTCGCTGAAGCCGGCTTCATCCTCGCCGGTGGGCAGGCGCTGGCCGAACACGGCGTGATCGCCCGGATGTCGGAGGACGTCGATCTGTTCGCGCTGTACCGGAGGCACACCCCCGAAACGTTCGCGGCGTCCGTGGACAAGATGAGAGCAGCCCTTGAAGCGGCCGGGTACACGGTCGAGGTCACGCGCCAGTACCAGGCGTTCGCCAGCGTGACCGTGGAACAGGGCGACACGACAGTCGTCATGGACCTCGGCCTGGACTGGTGGGAGCACCAGCCCGCCGACCTGGACCTCGGTCCGGTCATGTCGCTGAAGGATTCGGTGGCCTCGAAACTTCTGACGGTTTATTCTCGCGGTTACGCCCGCGACTATCTTGATGCGTATTCGATCATCAGCAGTGAACGGTTCACCCCGGGGCAGCTGATCGACTTGTGCCGGCGACGGGACCCGCATTTTGACCGAGAGATGTTCGCTGCGGCCATGACGGGTCACCGCACCGTGCCGACCACCGAATTCACCAAGTACGGCCTTCCGGCCGAAGAGCTCTCACGGCTGGATACCACCCTCACGGGATTCGCCAAAACCATCCGTCAGTACAAATACGCCGGCCAAACCATTGAACCGGTAGACCTCACCGGCCCCGGTCACCCCGGAGGCGGCCCTGAACTAGCGTGACGGACCCTTGACGCGGTCAGGTTTCCGCTGATGGGACCCACACAACCCTAAAACGTCAAGTTGCAACCTGAGAGATTCTCTAGCCATTGTCAGAAAAGATCAATCAGAACCCCTCTCTGACGGCTCCATGGACCGCCGCCTGACGTCAGGCTAGGCTGTGCCAGAACTGGATCTGTGGAGTGCGGCACCAGGTCAGAACCCACGAAGCGACGTCTCGGGCGACGGGCGCCGTTGCATGGGCGACGGGCTACAGGACCTATTTCGCCGCGCTGTCGGGATTCTGAGGAGGCAGGAGAAGTCGGCCTGTAGCGCCGCCTCTACAGCTCCCCCGTGCCGTCGTCCCGATCGATTTCCCTGCCGGGCGCCCTGGAATTCTGGAGCCCATCAGGGAGCGAGGAAGCCTCGCTCCCTGATCAACCTCAGCCCTCCATGTCGGCGGCAAGCTAAGGCTCTGAACTGAGTGGCAAAGCTGGCGGGGGTGCGGGTACAGGACGGGCAATTGACGGCGGCGCTGCTGTTTCACATTGGAACACTGTGCGCTGTGACACGCCTTTACCTTGGATACAGATGCCGCGGCGGCTGTCACTTTTGGGGGCGCCGCGGCAAGACTGCCCGTCGCTTCTTAAAGCGGGTGCAAGCATTCCCACCTGTTCCGCTGGCCAGTGAGCCTGTTTCAAGGGAGAAACACATGACAAGCACCACCACCACGTCGTCGCCGCCGGCGATGACACCCCGCCGCGCGGCGACAGCCGCGCTCCTTGGAAGCGCGCTCGAGTACTACGACTTTTTTGTGTACGGCGCCGCAGCGGCCCTCGTCTTCAACGTGCTGTTTTTTCCGTCCGGGGATCCCGCTGTAGCGTTGATCGGATCGTTTGCCACCTTTGCGGGGGGCTACGTGGCCCGGCCTGTCGGCGCGGTCGTGATGGGTCACTTCGGTGATCGCCTTGGCCGCAAGCGGGTCATGCTTGCGACGGTGGTCATGATGGGCGTGGCCTCCTTCGCCATCGGGTGTCTTCCGACGTACGACCAGGTGGGTGTGCTGACCCCGGCGCTGCTGGTGGTCCTGCGCGTAGTCCAGGGCTTCTCCGCGGGGGCCGAATCTGCGGGTGCCTCGACGTTGACGGTCGAGCACTCCCCGGCTGGGCGGAGGGGCTTCTTTACCAGTTTCGTCATGGTGGGCTACGCCGTGGGCTGCTCCTTGGCGACCATAGTCTTCCTGCCAGTGGCGCTTCTACCCGCCGAACACCTTTACGGTTGGGGCTGGAGGGTTCCCTTCTGGCTCAGCGCCGTCGTGGTGGTGATTACGTACTACGTGCGCAGCCATCTGGATGAAACGCCGGTGTTCGCCGAGGCCAAGGACGTAAGTGCTGTCCGGAAGCTGCCTTTGAGCGACGTGTTCAAGCATCACTGGCGGAGTGTGCTCTGCGTTGCCGGGGCGTCGCTGATGGCAGCGATGCAGACCCTGTTCGCCGTGTTCAGCTTGTCCTATGGTGCCTCGGTCGGGGTGGACCGGAGCGCGATGCTAGCCGTTATCTCCGGTGCCATAGCGTTGTCCATCTTCACCCTTCCGGCAGCCGGCTACCTCTCCGATGTCATCGGCAGGAAGCGGACAATGTTGATCTCCTCTGCCGGCTGTGCGGTTACGATCTTCGGCTACCTGTGGGCGATCTCGACGACGGACATCCTGCTCATTGCGGTCTTCGCCTTCATCAACATGACGCTGTTCTTCAGCTGCTACAACGGCGTGTGGACCTCCTTCTTCGCAGAGCAGTTCCCGGCACCTGTCCGCTTCACGGGCATGGCCGTCAGCAACCAGCTAGGAAATCTCCTGGCCGGATTCGCCCCCATGGTCGCGGCGATACTCCTTGTGCCCGGCCCGTCGGGTTGGCTGCCGGTGGCAATCTTCGGCGCGGTCGCCGCCGGCATCGCTGCGGTCGCCGTGACGGGAATGCGCGAGACGTCCAAGACCCCCACGGAACTGCTTGGCGGTCCCCGGGTTGAGGCTTTGCGGCAGCACCTGAACCGGACCGAACCAGCTGACTCCACGCGCGCCTTGACGTGATCCCGGACCAGACGAACTAGAAAAGCGGCCACGAACGGGCCCCCGACACAGCGTCGGGGGCCCGTTCGTGTGGGGGAGAAGCGCCAGATTCCCGGGTTATGGTCCGGGGGCGATCATTCGTTCGTCGTCGTCAATTTTCAGGGCACGCATCTTGCGGTACATGGTGGTGCGGCCGATGCCCAGAATTTCCGCGGCACGGGACTTGTTGCCGTCGGATTCGGCCAAGGCAGCCACGATGGCATCGCGCTCGGACTGCTCGTAGCGGCTGAGCGAGGACAAAGCCGTCTGGCGCATGGGGGCTGGCAGGTCCTTGGTCTGGATGAGGCCGTTGCCGACTGCACGTCGAAGGTCAGCGAGGAGCCGTGCCAGCTCGGCCATATTGCCCGGCCAGCGCCAAGCCAGCAGGCATTGAAGCGCTGCGGGGGAGAACCGCGGAGAGGGTGCCCCGGGGAAGAGTTCGGCCGAAACCTCGCGCACGATGTCCAGCAGCTCACCGCGCAGGTCCACAAGGGATGGCAGGCGCACCGGAACTTGAAGACCCCCGGCACCGTCGTAGGTCAGTGAGGCGTTGGTCCGTTGGGTGAGGATCACACGCGCCCCGGGGTGGACGCCGGGGCGTTCTACCGCCGCAAATCCCGCGAGCCGCTCTACCAACTCATCGTCGGGGCTGGCTCCAGCGACAACTATCCCGCAGCCTTCATTCAACGCCGCTTCCATGCGCGCCCAGGCCGGCCCGTCCTCGGTGAGCATTTCTGCGGTGAAGGTCTTAGGCTCCCGCCCGGCGTGCTGCCGCAGCCACTTTGAGGACTGGTAACGCTTCCCAGTACCAGGGTCCCCGACAACGCGGATCAGGGCATCGACGGCGGCAGCAGCGGTGAGCCCGCGTTGGAGGGCGCTGTAAGAGGTCGTCGTCCTGGCTTGGCGGGAGGACAGGCCGACCAGCACGTCGCGGAGCGCCGGCTCGGATCTTTGCTCGGGGCGGTTGATGACGGCAGGACCACCCTCGGTGGCCGCGCTGGCTGGCGCCGTAAACTCCAGCGCGAAGATCGCGTCCTGGCCAGCGCGGCCGAGGCGGCGCACCATGGCTTCGGTTCCGAGAACGGGGAGTTCGAGTTGCAGCCTGTCCTGGTCCCAGTGGTGCATGCGCAGCATTTCCCACAGATAGGCGTGGGACTCGGCGTCAAAGTGGGCGAGTGCGGGCAGGTCGGTCATGACGGTTTCCGAGTTCATGACCAGAACCGGGTGTTTGGAGGACCGGAGCTGCCGGTAGGTTCGGGCCAGCTCAAGGTTCCGGGAGTCGGCCATGAGCTCGAGTGCCTCAGCGATCTGATGACCGGCCTGCCGTGCCATGGAAAGCATCAGGGGACTCGAAGCATCAACATGGGATGCGATGGACAGCGATCCCACGATCCGGCCCGTGATGGGGTGTTTGATGGGAGCTCCCGCGCAGGCCAGCCGGGCCAGCGCGTCATTGAAGTGTTCATGGCCGCGGACGAAAACGACTTCGCGCCCTTCAATGGGGGTGCCGAGGCCGTTGGTGCCCAGGGCCTGTTCGGAGAAGACGAACCCTTCCGCGGCGTTGGCGTTGTCCAATGTGCGCGTGTCCTGGGCGTCAATAATGCGCCGCGAGACGATCCTGCCCTCCTCGTCGGCGAGGAAGAGGGCCAGACGGGTGTCCGTGAGGTTGTTTTGCCATTGGTCCAAAATCCTTCCGGCAGCGCGCAGGATGGCGCTGTCCGGATCGACTTCACCAAGGATGTGGGGACCTGTTGCGGGATTTACGTGGTGCGAGACTGAGCGCCGCCAGCTCTGTTCGATTTCTTCAGCTACCAGCGACGCAGGGACGGAGGCCCTGACGAGGCCCTCCGTTATCAGCCGCTCCCGGGCGCTCCGGAGCGCGTCTTCGCGGCGTGATTTGTCCTTCACTTTCTCATTCTCAGGCAGTCAAAACGATGCGTCCAGCGATACCGCCGGCGGTCAGGTCGTCCAGGGCCCGGGAAACTTCGGCCGCAGACAGGGTCCTTTCGGAGACGGGGATGGTGGGCAGTTTTCCTGTTTTCGCAATGCGGACCAGATCCTGCAGCTGGGAAAGCGTCCCGACAAAGCTGCCTTCGATGCGGATCATGCGCAGCGCCAGCATTGCAGTGGGTAGGGTGACCTCACCGCCGAAGAGTCCTACCTGGACCATTGTCCCCGCCTTGGCGAGGACATCGAAGGCGGATGTGGCTGTGGCGCCGTTATTGACGAAGTCCACGACGGCGCTGGCGGGTCCGCCTGCCGCGCGTTGAATGTCGGCTGCCCCGCCGTCGGCTCCGGAGAGGACCGTGCTTGTGGCGCCCATCTCCCGGGCCAGGGCAAGGTTCCGTTCCGCGACATCGACCGTGCAGATGTTGCGGTGGCCCCGGGCCCGGAGGATCGCTATGGCAGTCAGCCCGAGCCCTCCTGCCCCAAAGATGACCACGGGCTCGTCTGGTTCAAGGGGAAGAACCTTGTCCACGGCACTGTGCGCGGTGAGGCCGGAACACGCCAGCGTCGCTGCCCAACTCGGGTCCAGGCCGTCAATGTCCAAGAGGTACTTCTCATCGGGCACCATGATGTACTCGGCGTAGCCGCCGTGGCGGGCCACCCCAAGGTTCTGTCCGGCCGCGCAGCGGTTATCGTGGCCTTCGCGGCACTGACGGCACGTGCCGCAGCCGATCCACGGGTAGATCAGGCGCACGTCGCCGACGCGGACGGATTCAACGTGCGTGCCAACCTGCGCGACAACGCCGACTACTTCGTGACCCAGAACCATCGGGTACTGGATACCGCGGTCCTTCATGCTCATCTGGCCACGGCTGCCCAGGTCATAGCCGCCTTCGCGCAGGTGAGTGTCGGTGTGGCAGACGCCGGCCCGCATGACTTTCAGGAGCACCTGCCGCCCTTCGGGGCTTGGCGTCGACAACTCCAGGTCATGGATGGTGGCATCGTCCGGGAGGACAGCGAATGCGTGCATTGCGGGAAACACCTCTTCATTGTGGCAATGGGTATCCATTCATCATGACCAACTATTGCTGCATCTTCCAATACCAATAGCCGGGTCCTTTGGTGTTCCATCCGGTATCAATTCCCCGGCTCCCGGGCAGTGTTTCAAATTGGAACACCTGTGGCATGGAGCACACTTCTACCTTTGATTCCAGATGCCGTGGCGGCGATCGCAACAGGGAAGAGGCCACAGGCAAGAGACCGAGCAAGTCAAAGGAAACCATCATGACTATCAATGTTGTTGAACAGTCCGGCGTCACGTCTGCCGACGGCAAGAGCCAGGACGTACTGCGCAACCTCTACGCTGACTGGGCCCAGATCATGGCCACAACGCCCGACCTGACCATGCGCCTGTTCCGCTCCATTTTCGACGAGTGGCACCAGCCGACAGTCGAGCCGGAGGGCGTGATGTACCGCGAGGACACGCTTGGCGGCGTTCCGGGCATCTGGTGCCTGCCCAAGGGCGCGGACAGGACCAAGGTGCTCCTGTACACCCATGGCGGCGGATTCGCCGTCGGATCCGCCGCAAGCCACCGCAAGCTTGCAGCCCATGTCGCCAAGGCCCTCGGTTCCGTAAGCTTCGTGCTGGACTACCGCCGCGCCCCCGAGTTCCAGCACCCGGCACAAATCGACGACGGCGTCGCGGCCTTCGAAGCGCTCGTTGCCTCAGGGATTGCACCGGCAGACATCACCACCATCGGCGATTCCGCCGGCGGCAACCTTGCCATCACCATTGCGCTTGCCCTCAAGGAGCAAGGAAAGCCCGGCCCCGGCCAGGTCATCGCCTTCTCCCCGTGGCTGGACATGGAGAACAAGGGCGAAACCCTCGTCACCAACAACGACACCGACGCCCTGATCACCCCGGAACTGCTCGAAGGCATGATCGCCGGGGTCCTCGGAGGCACCGTGGACCCCACCACCCCGCTGGCGAACCCACTCCACGCGGACTTCACCGGATTCCCGCGCCTGTACATCACCGCCGGCAGCGTGGAATCACTCCTGGACAACGCCACCCGTCTTGAGGAGCGAGCCAAGGCAGCAGGTGTGGACGTCACCTTGTCCATCGGCGAGGGACAGCAACATGTCTACCCGTTCCTGGCGGGGCGCTCCGCACTTGTCGCCCAGGAGTTCGAGAAACTCGCCGCCTGGTGCCGGAAATAACCCGGTCGCCCCACGCTGCACCCACACCATCCACTATTTCGTCCCCTGCATCAGAACGACAAAGGAGTTCGCCATGACTGCACAGAACACTTTCCACACCGTTGACGTCGTCGTCATCGGCGCCGGCTTCGGCGGCATCTACGCCGTCCACAAGCTGCACAACGAGCAGGGCCTGACCGTTGTCGGTTTCGACAAGGCCGACGGTCCCGGCGGCACCTGGTACTGGAACCGCTACCCCGGCGCACTCTCCGACACCGAGAGCCACGTCTACCGCTTCTCCTTCGATAAGGACCTCCTGCAGGACGGCACCTGGAAGCACACCTACATCACCCAGCCGGAGATCCTCGAGTACCTCGAAGGCGTCGTTGACCGCTTCGACCTCCGCCGCCACTTCCGCTTCGGCACGGAGGTCAAGTCCGCTACCTACCGCGAAGACGAGGGCCTGTGGGAAGTCACTACCGGCGGCGGCGCGGTGTACCGGGCCAAGTACGTCGTCAACGCCGTGGGGCTGCTTTCTGCCATCAACTTCCCCAACCTCCCCGGCATCGACACGTTTGAAGGCGAAACCATCCACACTGCTGCCTGGCCGGAAGGCAAGTCCCTGGCCGGTCGCCGCGTTGGCGTGATCGGCACCGGCTCCACCGGCCAGCAGGTCATCACCGCTCTGGCTCCTGAAGTGGAGCACCTGACGGTTTTCGTCCGGACGCCGCAGTACTCCGTCCCGGTGGGCAAGCGCCCGGTGGCCGCTCAGCAGATCGCCGCGATCAAGGCCGACTACGACAGGATCTGGACGCAGGTCAAGGGTTCCGGCGTTGCCTTCGGCTTCGAGGAGAGCACTGTCCCGGCCATGAGCGTCTCGGAAGAAGAACGCATTCGAGTGTTCGAGAAAGCCTGGGACTACGGCGGTGGCTTCCGCTTCATGTTCGAAACTTTCAGCGACATCGCCACCGATGAGGAAGCCAACGAGACGGCGGCAGCCTTCATCCGGAACAAGATCGTCGAGACCATCGAGGACCCGGAGACGGCACGCAAGCTGACGCCGACAGGCTTGTTCGCCCGGCGCCCGCTCTGCGACGACGGCTACTTCCAGGTGTTCAACCGCCCCAACGTCGAGGCAGTGGCCATCAAGGAAAACCCCATCCGCGAAGTCACCGCCAAGGGCGTGCTGACCGAGGACGGCGTGCTCCACGAACTGGATGTCATCGTCTTCGCCACCGGGTTCGATGCAGTGGACGGCAACTACCGCCGCATGGAGATCACGGGCCGTGAAGGGCTGAACATCAACGACCACTGGGACGGGCAGCCCACCAGCTACCTGGGCATGTCCACCGCGAACTTCCCCAACTGGTTCATGGTGCTGGGACCCAACGGCCCGTTCACCAACCTGCCGCCGAGCATCGAGACCCAGGTCGAGTGGATCAGCGAGACCATCGACTACGCCGAGCGGACAGGCATCCAGGCCATCGAGCCCACTGCCGAGGCCGAAGCCGAATGGACCGAGCTTTGCACGCAGATCGCAAACATGACCGTCTTCACCAAGGTTGAGTCCTGGATCTTCGGCGCGAACGTCCCGGGCAAGAAGCCCAGCGTGCTGTTCTACCTGGGTGGCCTGGGCAACTACCGCGGCGTCCTGGACGACGTCACTGCCAACGGATACCGCGGCTTCGAGCTGAAGCCGGCCGCCGCCGTCGCCGCCTAAGGCCACGATCCACCAAGCTTTCACGACAAAGGAGAACAAACCATGGGCGTGTACACCACCGCCGACCCGGCGACCGGGGACATAACCGCACAGTACCCGGAAATCTCCGACGCCGGCCTGGACAGCATGATCGGACAGAGCGCCGCGGCCTACCGGTCCTGGCGCACCACACCCCTGGAGCAGCGCCGGGCTGTCCTCACCCGGGCGGCGGAACTCCACCGCGAGCAGGCCGGTGAACTGGCCAAGCTGCTCACCCTGGAAATGGGCAAGCCGATTGCCCAGGCCAGAGGAGAGGTGGAACTGGTGGCATCCATCTACCAGCACTACGCCGACCACCTCGAGGAGTACCTCGCGGACGAGGAGCTGACCATCAAGGGCCCCGGAACGGCTGTAGTCCGCACTGAACCCATCGGGCCCCTGGTCGGAGTCATGCCCTGGAACTATCCGTACTACCAGGTGGCCAGGTTTGCCGCTCCAAACATCGCGCTCGGCAACACGATCATCCTCAAGCACGCGCGCAACTGCCCCCAGTCCGCCCTGGCCATCGAGCGGGTCCTGGGCGAGGCCGGCTTGCCGGACGGCGTGTACCTCAACGCCTTCATTTCCTCTGCGCAGGTGGCGGCCGCCGTCGCGGACGGGCGCGTGCAGGGGGTTTCGCTGACGGGGTCGGAGAAGGCGGGGGCGGCCGTCGGTGAGGTGGCGGGCCGGCATTTGAAGAAGTGCGTCCTGGAGCTTGGCGGTTCGGACCCGTTCATTGTCCTCGACGACGCCGACATCGACGCGGCTGCGGGCGCCGCCGTCGTGGGGCGGCTCTCCAACGGGGGCCAGGCATGCACGGCGTCGAAGCGGTTCATAGTGGCGGACAGCGTGTACGAGGAGTTCCTTCAGAAGTTCGTCGACGCGATGGCCGGGTGGCAGCTGGGCGATCCCACCGATCCCCACACCAAGCTCGGGCCGCTCTCATCCGCGGCGGGCGTTGAAGAGCTCGACGAGCTGGTCCAGGACGCGGTGGCCAAGGGGGCGTCGTTGCTGCTGGGCGGCCAGCGGCCGGACGGCCCGGGCGCCTATTACCCCGCCACGGTCCTGGCCGGCGTCACCCCGGACATGCGCGCCTTCGCCGAGGAACTGTTCGGGCCCGCCGCTGTCGTCTACCGCGTCGGCTCCGTGGAGGAGGCAACCGAGCTCGCTAATAACTCGCCGTTCGGCCTGTCCTCCAGCATCTTCACCGCCGACACGACGAAAGCGGAGCGGCTGGCCGATGGGCTCGAAGTGGGCATGGTGTGGATCAACAGCACCAGCAAGAGCTCCCCGGACCTGCCGTTCGGGGGCGTCAAGGGCTCTGGTTTTGGGCGGGAGCTGGCCCGGTTTGGCTTCAATGAGTTTGCCAACAAGAAGCTGGTACGCAGCCCCGGGGCCCGGTGAGCCAGGAGGACGTGCCAAGTCGCCAGGTTGCGGTCACCTTGACCGCAACCTGGCGGCGGCAGTTAACCCGGGTGGTCCTTCGCGAAGGCGGGATACAGGGCCGCGACCAGCTGCCCGCCGAACCGTTCGTCGAGGGGCTCGCCGCTGAGGAACAGCCGATAATAAATGGGTCCGAGCAGAACGTCCGTTACCAGTTCGGGGTCCAGCCCTTCCCGCAGTTCGCCGCGTTCGACGCCACGTTCCACCAGGGCGGTGACCTCCCGCACGCGCTTGGCCACCACTGTCTCCCGGTAGGTTTTGGCAAGTTCGACGTCGGCAGCCACTTCGGAAACCAGGCCCTGCATGATCCGTCCCAACAGGGAGTTGGACATCAGGTCGACAGTCCGGTCCACCAGGCGGGTCAATTCCTGCCTGGTGTCCTTGGCGTACGGCAGGGTGCTGACATCGCCCAGCATGTCCAGCAGGACCGCCAGCGCCAGGTCATTGCGGGACCGGTACCGGCGGTAGATGGTGGATTTCGCGACGCCGGACCGTTCGGCAACGCGTTCGATGGTCAGGCTGCCGAAACCGGATTCCGCCAGCAGTTCGCGCGTAGCGTCCTGGACCACCCGTTCTGTACGCGCGCGGCGCCTCTGGTGGCCTGAGGCTGTTGCCTCGGCCGTGCCGCCGTCGACCGCGTCTGTACCGTTCATTGAGAAAAGACCTCTTTCGCTTCACAAAAGCCGAGTGCTAATATTGAAACGCAACGTAGCGTTTCATTAATGCTACCCAACAATTACTCCACACCAAAGCCTAGAAGGGCAGCACCATGAGCACTGACCGTTACCAGCGCGGACTGGACCGCATGATGGAACTCGTCTCCACCGAACACAACAACACCTTCGACCACGCCAAGCTGGTGGAGTCCTACGCGGCACTCGATGCTGAACTGTCGGACTACATCGTCTCCTTCGCCTTTGGGGACATCTACTCGCGGGACAGCCTGACCCAGCAGGAACAGACCATGGTGACCATCTCCACGCTGGCCGCTTTGGGCACCGAGGTCCAGCTGAAGCTGCACATCAACGTCGGCTTCAACGTTGGCCTGACCAAGGAAAAGATCGTCGGCGCCCTGATCCAGTGCATCCCCTACATCGGATTTCCCCGCGTCCTCAACGGCCTGACCCTGGTCAAGGAGGTCATGGCGGAACGCGGCATGACCTCCGAAGCCGCCACCAACTGACAGCGAAAGGGAACTCATCGTGAGTAAGAAAATCGGTTTGGTGGGACTCGGAACCATGGGACTTCCCATGGCGGTCAACCTGAACAAGGCCGGCTTCGAAGTCATCGGCTACGACGCCTTCGCGGGATCCCGCGAGAAAGCAACAGCCGCAGGAATCACAGTGGCAGAATCGCTGACGGAATTGGCCGAAAAGGCCGACGACGCCATCGTCTCCATGGTCCGCGACTACGCCCAGAACGTGGACGTCATCCTCGGCGAGGGCGGGCTGCTGTCGGCCGGCCCCCAGAACGTCACCATCATCGTCATGAGCACGCTGGACCCCGACACCATGAACGAACTGGGCCGGCAGGTGGAGGAAAACGGCTACGCGAAGCTGATCGCCGCCGCCGTCAGTGGCGGCGCCACCGGTGCCGAGGCCGGCACTCTCTCGATCATGGCCTCCGGTCCCGAGGAGCAGGTGGATGCGGCGCGGCCCTATTTCGACGCCGTCGGATCCAACACCTTCTACTACGGCGACAAACCGGGCAACAGCCAGGCCGCGAAACTGGTCAACAACCTCATCCTGGGCATCACCATGAACGCTGTGGCCGAAGGGCTCAAGTTCGGTGCACAGTACAACCTGCCACAGGACGAGCTGCTGAACCTGTTCAAGGCAAGCACCGGCGACAGCTGGGTGGCCCGGAACTGGGACTCCGTCTCGGAATGGACCGCGGACACCGCCCTGGCGGTACTGCTGAAGGACCTCAAGGCCGCCCACCTCAAGGGCCTCGAGCACAATGTGGCCATGCCCTTCAACGCCCTGTCCTCCACCCAGCTGTTCGACTCCATGGGAAAGAAGCCCCGGGTCCTGTAGAGGGACCCGGGGCTGTCAGCCTCATGCTGATTTAGTTCCAGTCGAAGAAGTCCTTGCCGGTTTTGCGGCCGAGTTCGCCGCGGGCCACCTTGTTGCGCAGGATCTGCGGCGGGGCGAACCTGTCGCCCAGGGTGGACTGCAGGTACTCGGCGATGCCCAGGCGGACGTCCAGGCCGACGATATCCGTGGTGCGCAGCGGACCGGTGGGGTGCTTGTAGCCCAGCACCATGGCGTTGTCGATGTCCTCTGCCGAGGCGACGCCTTCCTCCACCATCCGCATCGCCTCCAGTGCAATTGCCACGCCCAGCCGCGAGGACGCAAACCCCGGGGCGTCATTGACGACGACGGCGGTCTTGCCGAGAGCCTCCACCCACCTTTTCGCCTCCGCAGCCAATTGCGGTGCGGTCTGTTCGCCCAGCACCACCTCGATCAGGGTGGACGCCGGTACGGGGTTGAAGAAGTGCAGGCCCAGGAAGTTGCCGGGCCGCTTCAATTCCTTGGCGAGTCCGTTGACCGACAGCGACGACGTGTTGGACGCCAGGTACGCGTCCCGTTGCAGCCGGTCTTCGATCCCGCGCAGCGATGCTACCTTCAGGTTCCAATCTTCCGGGACGGCTTCCACCACCAGTTGCCGGTCTGTGAACGCGTCATAGTCCACGCTCACGGTCAGCCGCGAGGCCATTTCTTCCAGGTTCGCGTCGGTCGCGCCGCGCTGGATGCTTTTGGCCGCCGCGGACTCCACCCGTTCCCTGGCAGCCTCGGCAGACTGCCCGTCACGCTCCACCACCAGCACGTCGGCGCCCGTGACCAGGAACGCGTGGGCGATGCCGGCACCCATCCGGCCACCGCCCAGGACGCCAACCCGTGCGGGCAGTCCGGCAGGAGGTTCGGGGGACTGCACGTCAGATGCTGCTTCAGAGAGGGGGCTGGTCATTTACTTCTTCTTCCTGTCGAGGAATGCCTGCATGCGGTCGAACTTGGCCTGGGACTCGAAGAGCATTCCCTGGGCAACGGTGTCGATGACGGGATGGGCTTCCCGGGGAGCATGGAATACGGACTTGGTAATGCGCACCGCCAAGGGATCCTGCGCCGCGATGGAGTCCGCCAGTGCATGCGCGGCGTCCATCAATTCGTCAGGCCCAACCAGCTCGGTGATGAGACCCGACGAAAGGCATTCCTGCCCGGTCAGCACCTTGCCTGCGAGGAGGATCTGCTTGGCCCGTGGCTCCCCAACGAGTTCCTTCAGCCGCCATGTGGCGCCAGCGGCGGCCAGAATGCCCAGGTTCGTTTCGGGGTTCCCCATCCGCACGGCGTCGGTGCCGATGCGGAAATCGGCGGCATACGCCAGTTCTGCACCACCGCCGAGGACATACCCGTCCAGGGTTGCGATGACCGGCATGGGAAGCTTGGCGATGCGGTCGAAGATGCCGGAGTTGATCCCGGCCAGTGCGTCGTCGCGTCGCCGCTCGCGGAGCTGGGCGATGTCGGCGCCCGAGGCGAAGATGGCCTTGGCGCCCGTTGCCTGATCGGCCTGCGTGCCGGAGAGGATCAGGATCCTGGGCGTCCGCTCCAAGTAGGCGCAGACATGGTGCAGTTCGTCCACCATCTGCTGGTCGATGGCGTTCCTGACTTCGGGCCGGTGCAACCGGACCAGCAAACGGTCCTCATATTCCTCTACCAGCAGCGCTCCGAAACTGCCGGCACCGAGTCGGGTGCCGGCGTCGTCCATTACCTCTGTCATTAGATGCCTTCCAGCAGCAGCGCCGTGCCTTGGCCGACGCCGACGCACATCGTGGCGAGGCCCAGCCTCCGGCCGCCGGTGGCTTCCCGTTCAAGCCGCCCAAGCAGGGTGATGACCAGGCGGGAGCCGGAGGAGCCGAGCGGATGGCCCAAGGCGATCGCGCCGCCGTCGTTGTTCACAATGTCTGGTTCGAGCTTGAGCTCGCGCATGCAGGCCAGGGCCTGCGAGGCGAAAGCCTCGTTAAGCTCGACGGCGGCCAGGTCACTCACTGCCGTGCCCGTCCGTTCCAGGACTTTGCGGGTTGCAGGAACCGGGCCGATGCCCATGATTTCCTGGGCGACACCGGCTGACGCGCCGTCGAGGATGCGTGCGCGGGGAGTCAGGCCATACCTCTGCACGGCGGACTCGGACGCGACGATGATGGCGGAGGCGCCGTCGTTGAGCGTGGACGCGTTGCCCGCGGTGACGACTGAACCGCCTTTAACCACTGGGCGCAAGCCGGCGAGGACGTCCATGGTGGTTCCGGGGCGCGGACCTTCATCGGTGTCCACAATGGTCGGGGTGCCTTTGCGGCCCTTAACCGTGACGGGGATAATTTCGTCGGCGAAGCGCCCGGATTCGATGGCGGCGAGGGCGCGTTCGTGGGAGCGGACGGCGAAGGCGTCGCAGTCGTCGCGGGAGATGCCGTACAACCTGGCTACTTCCTCAGCGGTTTCCGGCATGGAATAGGTGGCCTTGCCGTCGCGGGAGAGTTCCCCAGTGAGGAAGGCCGGGTTGGGAAACCGCCACCCGATGGAGGTGTCAACGACGGCGCCGGGCTTGGCGTAGGGCTTGTCGGGTTTCTCCATGACCCACGGCGCGCGGCTCATGGATTCGACGCCGCCTGCAACCACGATATCCGCGGCGCCGGCTTTAACCATGTGGGAGGCCATGATGATAGCGCTGAGGCCGGAGGCGCAGAGGCGGTTGACGGTGACGCCGGGGACCGTGTCAGGAAAGCCGGCGAGCAGCCAGGCCATGCGTGCAACGTTGCGGTTTTCCTCACCGGCACCGTTGGCGTTGCCGAGGATCACCTCGTCCACGACGGCCGGGTCAAGGCCTGCGCGTTCGACGGCGGCGCGGACGGCCACGGCGGCCAGATCGTCCGGGCGGACGGAACTGAGGGCGCCGCCGTAGCGGCCGACGGGGGTGCGGGCACCGCCGATGAGGAATGCTTCGGGCATGGAAAAGCTCCTAATGGAATTTTGGTTGGGGAGAGGGTCTGAGGCAGGACGCGTTCCCGGGTCAGCGGAAGGCTGAGATGCCCGTGATGTCGCGGCCTACGAGAAGTGCCTGGATGGAGTCGGTTCCCTCGTAGGTGGAAACGACCTCCATGTCGGTCAGGTGGCGTGCGACATGGTTTTCGAGCAGCAGGCCGTTGCCGGCGAGCAGTTCGCGTGCCTCGTTGCAGATCCATTTGCCCTTTTGTGCGGTGGCCATCTTGACCATGGACGCCATGGCGTTGGTCAGGGTGCCTTTCTCGGCCAGTTCAGACATGCGATTACACATGAGCTGCATCGCGGTCAGCTCGCTGAGCATGTTGGCGAGCCGGTGCTGGACCAGCTGGTAGCCGGCGATCGGGTTGCCGAACTGGACCCGCCTGGCGGCATAATCGGCTGCGATCTCGAAGCAGGCCATGGCGTGGCCGACGGCTTCCCATGCGGCGCCGCCGCGGGTTGCCTGCAGAACGCGGGAGACATCGGCGAAGGACCTGCAGTTCTGAAGCCGGTTGGTCTCCGGGATCCGCATGCCCTCGATGACGATGTCGGCCTGCAGGATGGCGCGTTTGCCGATCTTGCCGGTGATGACGGTGGGGTTGTAGCCGGCCGGGTGGTTACCGGCCGCGTCCTTTTCGACGACGAAGGCGTTGACCTTGCCGTCTTCGGTGTTGCGGGCGAACAGGACCACGACGTCGGCCGCGTGGCCGTTGCCGATCCAGCGTTTGTGGCCGTTGATGATCCAGGTGTCGCCCTCGCGGCGGGCGCTCGTTTCCAGCGCCACTGTGTCGGACCCGTGGTTCGGCTCGGTGAGGGCGAACGCGCCCGTCTTCTCCAGCCGGGCCATGGCAGGCAGCCAGCGCTGCCGCTGCTCGTCGTTGCCCAGCATGTACAGGGCGCCCATGCAGAGGTTGGAGTGGACTCCCAGAAAGGTGTTGATGCTTCCGTCGGCCCGCGCCATTTCGCGCGCGACCATTCCCGCGCCCTTGCGGCTCATCCCCGGGCATCCGTAGCCCTGAATATAGGTTCCGATGATGCCAAGGTCCGCGAGGCCGGGCAGCAGTTCGTCCGGGAACTCCGCCCGCTCCCAGTAGTCGTTGATGACGGGAAGAACGCGTTCTTCGGCGAACCGGCGGACCTTGTCGCGGATTGCCAGCTCTTCGGGTCCCAGTTCGTCGTCGAGGTTGAAGTAGTCGGAGTTCACGGTGGTGCGGGCAGTTGCAGTGGTGGTCATGACAGGTCCTTTATGTTTCCGCGGGCGGGTGCTGGTTGCTTGTTGGGTGGCCGCTTCGGGAGCGGGCTAGCGTTGCGGCGACGACTGCAGCCACTGGAGGATGTCCCCTCGGTCTGCGTCGATGCCTGGCGGCACGAGGTCGTAGCTGGCGGGCGTCGCTGAAAAGGTGATCGGGTTACGGACCCCGGGGATGGTTTCTTCACCGGCGCCCACTTCCACTACCGGTTCCAGTCCCAGGCGCCGGGCAAAATCAATCCCACCGCGGACATCATTGATCGGAGCACATGGCAGCCGTGCCTCGGTGAAGATGTCGAACCACTCTGAGGCGGTCCTGACAGCCAGCAGGTCGTGCAGGATCGGGCGCAGTGCCGAGCGGTTGAGGCTGCGGTCCGGGGGTGTGGTGAACCGGGGATCGTCGGTGAGTGCGGGGGCGCCAATGACGTTGCAAAGCGTCCGGAATTGCCGGTCGTTGCCGATGGCCAGGACAATTTCCCCGTCTGACGTAGGGAGCGGTTCATAGGGGTAGATGCTGGGGTGTTCGTTGCCCATGCGGGTGGGCACGTTTCCGCTGAGCAGGAATCCGCCTGTCTGGTTAACCATGCCTGACAGGGCCGATGACATCAGGTTCACCTCGATGCGCTGTCCGCGGCCGCTCTGGCTGCGTTCGTGCAGGGCTGACAGCACGCCAATGGCGGCATGGAGTCCTGTGATGACATCAAAGACCGCAACACCGGAACGGTATGCAGGAAAGTCTGGGTCCCCGGTGAGGCTCATGAGCCCGGACATGGCCTGGACGAGCAGGTCGTAGCCCGGCAGGGCTGTTCCGCCGGCGGAGCCGAACCCGGTGATGGACGCGTAGATTACGGCGGGGTTGCGTTCAGCGATAGACGCATAGTCCAAGCCGAAGCGGTCAAGCCCGCCAGGCTTGAAGTTCTCAATGACGACGTCGGCGCCCGCAGCAATGTCTCTTGCCGTCTCAATTTCGTCGCTATCGCCGAAGTCCAGGGCGATGGACCTCTTGTTCCTGTTGATTGAGAGGTAGTACGTGGATTGGCCGTCATAGACCGGGGGCTTCCATGCCCGGGTTTCATCGCCGGAAGGGCTTTCGACCTTGATGACTGTGGCACCCATATCCGCCAGGAGCATGGTGCAATACGGCCCGGCGAGGACCCGGCTGAAGTCGGCAATGACAATTCCGGCCAAAGGGCCGCTCACCTCGCGGCCAAAGGCGTCCCGGCGTGCGTGGCCGGGTTGGCGGTCGTCGGCAGCCCCCGGAGCCGGGGGAGCGGCGCTGCTGCTCTGCAATGTCATGGGTCCTCTTCCATAGGGGGTTCGTTTTCACTATCCCATCGGTGATTACAGCGCGTCCAATACTTATTGAGCGTCAGATTATTGATACTTCTGCAATAATGGGGGAATGGAGATTCAGCAACTGCGGGTGTTCCTCGCCGTAGCGGAGGAATTGCATTTCGGCCGGGCGGCGACCCGACTCCATATGGCCCAACCGCCCGTCAGCCGGATAGTGCGGCAGTTCGAGAGAGACCTTGGGGTTGACCTTTTCATCCGGAGCACACGCAGCGTTCAACTCACCGCGGCGGGAGTGGCCATGATGGCATCAGCCGGCGAGATCCTCGCCGCAGCGGAGCGTGCAAGAGCCAGCGCGCTTGCCGCTGGCCGCGGGGAAGTGGGAGTGGTCAAGCTCGCCTACGCCGGCGCATCAACCCACGTACTGGTGGGAGTACTCGCCCGGGAAGTTCGGAAGATCCACCCTGGGATAGAAGTTCGCCTGAACAGTCAGGACTTCGCGCTCCCTGCCCTCGCCCGCGTTCTCCGAGGCGAAGTCGATATCAGTCTCGGCCGCTGGGATTTTGTGCCCGCCGGTGTCACATCCCGCATCGTCGTTGAAGAACACCTCGTCATGGCCGTCCCGGCATCTCACCGACTGGCCTCCCGGGAAGACATCCACATCGAGGAACTGGCTGGGGAACCGTTCGTCGCGCTTCCCCCGCATGAAGGGTCCGTACTGGGTGACCGCCTGCGCCGACTAAGCCTAGGTGCAGGGTTTGATCCTGACATCGTGCAAAGGGCGCCGGACTCCTGGACAGCAATGGCTCTGGTCGGGGCCGAAGTGGGATGTTCCCTGACGGTTTCCTCGGTTGCAGAAAATGTCACTGATCCACACGTGCGATTCATACGGGTCCTCGACGAGACCCTACCGATCTACCTGCGGATGGCCTGGCGGGGAGACTCGGACAACCCTGCCCTCCCTCCAGTCCTCTCGCTTGCGGAACAGGTCTGGCCCAGCCGAGCTCTTGTCAGTCACGCTGATGTAGAGCATTAAGCCCGGGCATCCGGTGGACTAACCACTGCAGCACTAGCAATTACTCGGGTCTTTAGGTCGTAATCGCCGTTTCCGGCGGCTGCCGGATCATATCTGATGGGCTCCGTTCAGGGAGAGTCGCCCAGGTATTCTCAGCAGCCTTGGTTCCCTTCCCGGATCCCTGGCTGCCGAGACGCGCCTCTGTCGGGCCGGTCGGAGGGGTGTATCGCCGTACGCCATGCCTTACCCGTCATCGGCCTTCATAGTCGCCCATGAGCGGATTCCCAAAACGGTGCTGAATGCGTGGATATTGGCATGGGATTCAACAGTGCACGTAGGCGCTGTCGCCCGGACCTTGCCAATATCGGGACACATGCGTTCTTTAGTCCGGTAAGACGATGCAGTCGAGCAGGATGGGTCGCGAAGCCACCGGAGCCGGGGGGACGGTGTTATGCGGCGGTGGGTGGCGGACGGCCTATTTCCGGGACAGGCGGGGAAGCTCCATCCATCTCCGGTGCCGGTTGGGAAAACCCTGCGCTGTTTCCCGGGCCTTCCCCCAACTGGGTGGTGGGCGGCCCGCCCGTATGAAGCCCCCAAGAATTTCACAAGCGGACACCCCTAACTTCGTGCCATTCGGGCCGGCCGTTGCGGCGGGCAACTAAATCAGGGGAGGAACGCCATGGAGAACCATGGATTTTTGAAGGCGCGGTCTCAATCGGTCCCGCCGGTATGGGTCATCGGGACGATTCTGCTGGGGATCCTGGCCGCGCTGGCGCCGCTGTTCCTGGCATCGGGAACGGCCACCGCCAGGGTCAGCACCGCTACCGCCTACGTGCCGCAGGCCCGCACGTACTACATCGCCGCGGATGAGGTGGAGTGGAACTACGCCCCCACGGGCAAGAACCAGATCACGGGTGAACCGTTCGACCCGGAGGCGTCGGTGTTCACCAAACAGGGCCCGGACCGGATCGGCAGCACATACATTAAGTCCCTCTACCGGGCCTACACCGACGCCACGTTCAAGACCCTCAAGCAGCGGACTCCGGCCGAAGAGCACCTGGGCTTCCAGGGCCCGGTGATCCGCGGCGTCGTCGGGGACACCATCAAGGTGGTGTTCAAGAACAACCTGGACCGGCCGGCGTCGGTACACGTCCACGGCGTGTTCTATGACAAGAGCAGCGAAGGCGCCCCGTACGCTGACGGCACGTCCGGCGCCGCGAAGAACGACGACGGCGTGGCCCCCGGTGCCACGTACACCTACAGCTACGAGGTCCCGGAGCGGGCCGGTCCCGGCCCCATGGACGGCAGCTCCGTGATGTGGATGTACCACTCGCACACCGACGAGGTGGCGGACGACTACTCCGGGCTGGTCGGCCCCATGGTGATCACCAGGGCCAGCAACGCCCGCGCTGACGGCACCCCGAACGACGTCGACCGCGAGTTCTTCCTGCAGTTCAAGGTCAGTAACGAAAACCACAGCCCGTACCTGCAGGAGAACATCGACAAGTTCACCGGCAAGCCCTCCACGGTGAAGACCGATGACGAAGGCTTCCAGGAAAGCAACATGATGCACTCGATCAACGGCTACGTCTTCGGTAACCAGCCGATCGAAACCATGACCATGAAGAAGGGCGAACACGTCCGCTGGTACCTCATGGGCATGGGCACCGAGGTGGACCTGCACACCCCGCACTGGCACGGCAACACGGTAACGGCTCTCGGCATGCGGACCGACGTTGTCAACCTCCTGCCCGCCAGCATGGTGGTGGCGGACATGGTGCCGGACGACGTGGGAACCTGGCTGTTCCACTGCCACGTCAACGACCACATCAGCGCCGGCATGATCACCCGCTACCGGGTCCTCAACGCCGACGGCACCCAAGGCGCCGTAACCGAGGCAGCACCCGCCCACGCCGCGGGGCACTAGGCACCTCCGGGCTCTGCTGGCTACGAGTCAATGGGCGTTTGCTGTCTTCACCCGGATTTCGAACGCGGGGTGTATGCCACCACCCATAACAAAAAAGCCGCCTGGGCCGGAGCGGTTGAGGTCCTGCCACAGCGCCTGCCAAGCGCGCGTGGCTCCCGGGCCGCTAGCGTCGTCCATGTGGCACCGACGCCTCCGGCGGTGCCATGCAGTAGCCGCTGCCCCCACCTCTTCAACCCAGCGCGGGGTGGGGCGGCGCGGCCCCGAGCTCCCCCGGAAGGTTGGCGACCTGAACCTTCAGCGAACGCTCGCCGGCCCCAGGCTCTACCTGGGCGGTTGCATCAGGGAGCGCTCGAGCCGCTGCCCCCACCTTTCCCAACCCCTGACTGCAACGGTATTGCTGTCTCAAGCATGGGTGGCGGCAAAACCCTTGGGGACAGGGCGGTGCCGACGGCGGTGCCTCGGAGACCCGGCGCCCCAGATGCCGTCGGTCCCTGCCTGATGAGTTGCTCATTAAGCCCACTGCATTGGCTTCGTCCTCAGCGGCGAAGTGGCTGCTCCTGAAGGGGAGTCGGAGACGGAGTAGGCGGTGGGCGAGGACCGATCGACAGGAGTTGGCCCCACTATGGCGACAGCCAACGGGTCAACGGCGCCGGCAGCACGGATGGCCCTTAATCGGGCAGGCCCGGCACCGGCATTTCTGACAGGTCATTCGTCGCTACGTTGATCTGGGCGGTGAGCCTCGCGTCGTCCCCCTTCGACTTTTGATTAAGCTCCGAAACCGGCGCGCAAGGGCCGCTGATCAGGAAACCTGACCCGTCTGGAGGGGGCGCGGTCGGAATGCGCGGGGGTCAGTGTGACGCCAGGCCCGGCGGGCCGGTTTCGAAGTGTCGCGAACAATTTCGGTTAGCCGGACAGTCAACTCGCACATGGGTTCCTTGGTGCATGCTGGATGCAAGCCTGGATATCGCCCTCCGGGGCTGTCTGCTGCATTTCTTCTCCGGTGGTGAGCAGCAGCACTTCAGTGGGGGGTGCTGCCGGGCCCAGCGCTGCTGGGGGAGTGCGTACTGGACCCGGCCGGTCCCGGGTTCTCAGGTCGCGGCACCTTCAACTTCAGGACCGACATAGTCTTGCCCCTGGATCTTGGGATGCGCACGAGGCCCTGTGGCGCAAATGGTCCCGGTAGCGCTCAGAACTGAGGGGATGACCCCAAGGTTTATCTAAGGAATTTGTGTCGAACCGCAAATCAGGTTTCCTCGGTCTACTAAGAAAACGAAGGTGACCCCCCCTGCGGAAATAGGCATGAGGTTGGGCTCGAATCCGAGCGCGAGAATTCGGCGCTGGAGGCGTTTTCTGGCGCGTTCGGGGTTCTTATTGTCGTTATGATCGATGCCAGGTTCGTCATAGGCGACTCCGTCGTGGAGCATGTTCCAGACGATGACGAGCAGCGTGTGTCGCCGACTAGGCGCACCGAGTGTTCCGGCGCGGATTCCATGGTTGCGTTCGTGTCGGTGTTCTTCACGTTTGGCGTCCTCCGGGCGTTTCCGCTGCGGTTTGAGGGCCCGGATGGGCAACTGCAGGTACGAGACGTGCTGACCACCGGAGTGGATGACGTGCCTGCCGGTGTTGGTTCCAACGTAATCGCGGATGGCGGGCATCAGTGTCCCGAGCAGGTTGGGGGAGCTGATGACAAAACAGAGTTGCTCGCCGGGGTGGAACGCGATCTCGATCTCGACGATCGCGCCCGGTGAGGTCATGGGCCACGGCGCTCGGGGTGGGTACGGTGAACGCCTGCAGCGGAGTTCCGTGGGCGTCGAGCATCTGCACCAGGACGAACAGGTCCATGTCGTCGGCGCCGTCGGTTTCGACCCGGAGGTGTGCCTTCGGGTAGCCGACCATCACCGTCTCCTGACCGAACCGGGCCAGGAATGAGACCGCGTTGGGTTCGCTGCGACGTCGTAGCCCCTTCCGCCAAGCTGGCCGGGCAGTCGTCGGCAATTAAGTTCACTCCCTGGTGATGGTTCACCGAGGGGCTGTGACTTCTGGTGTCCATGGCTTGTGCTGGTGAGCGAGCCAAACCATTGCAGGGTTCAGAGAACGAACCAGTAGCTGGCCCTCCGTGCGGGGATTGTCGAGTTCGTCGAACCAGACTGCCGTGTCTCCGGCGATGACGGTCGGGCCTTCGTCTCCGTCGATGACAACGACTTGTGAGCCCCGGGTGTGCCCTGGCGCTGAAAGGAGTCGTAGTCCGGGAAGGAGTTCCAACTCGCCGTCGACGGTCACGTAGTGCATTCCGGGCGGGTCCACCCATTCGGGGATGGTGTAGTCATTCTGGTTGCGGGCGTCGTCGAGTTCCTGGCGCTGCACGTAGATGGGCTTGCCCGCGAAGAGGTGATTGCCTCCGCAGTGGTCGAAGTGCAGGTGGGTGTTGACGACGATGTCGACACTTTGGATGTCGAAGTCCTGTTCCTGCAACGGGTAAAGGCGGGGGTCCATGTCGGCGACGGCAGGATGAAGCTGGGTCATGCCGGTGTCGACCAGCACACGCGCGTCGGGGTGGTCAATAACGTGCACGTAGACCGGCATCGGTTCGCCTTCGGGAACCAGCTCGGCCACGCGCACGGCGGTGACAGGGATTGCAGCAGTGGAATTCACTTCTTTACCTCAGTTCCAGATGGCCTCGACGTGTCCGGGAGCTACAGACCGACGAGCCGAGGCTGCCCGTCTGCTGCCCTGGTCCAGAATCCCATCCGCCGAGGCGTCCGTCGAGCAACTGCACCGGAACCAGGGATCCTGATTCGGTGCGCCGGACCGTTTGATTCCCCGTCGTTATTGAAAACGGCCCTTTCACGGCCCTCCCGCGGGCGTTTCGTAACGCGGCTAAGGGAAATTTCGTAAAGAAGATGGATACTCAGCCTGCCTGTAGTCAACCGGCCGATCGAATTGTCTAGCCGATAATCGTCGGGCTGCGGAGGGTACTACCTGTCCAAGTTGTCCCAGTCGTCGCCGAGCACCCACCGCAATGCTGAGAGCTGTCCCGAAACGAGGCCCTTGTTCCTGGCCGCCTCTCCTCGATCCGGTGTCAGGCAACGACCGTGATCCAGTCCCCGTCGATCGCGGCGGTCAGGCGCAGGAGAGGACGGCGCGCCGGCCCGCTGATGACGCTGCCGTCCGATCCGTTGAACGTGGAGCCGTGACAGGGGCATTCAAAGTTCGTACCGGCCGGCGCCACCGTGCAGCCGGCGTGGGTGCACGTTGCGTCATATGCCACGACCTGGCGGTCCTCAGGTCTAAAAACAACGACGGTCTTTCCGTTGGCTTTCCCCGTAGCGGAGCCGCCAACATTTACGTCACTGAGCTTGCCGATCCGGAAGGGACGGCCAGATGGAGCCGAAGCGCCGGGATCCGCTGGGACGGCGCTGCTGCCCGACGGTGAGACAGAGCAGGCGGACAGGGCCAGCGCGCCGCCCGCCGCGGCAGCCGTACCCAGCAGCAGAGACCGTCTAGCCGCGGGTTTTTCAGAATCCATGGAGCTATCATGTCAACTCCGCCTGAATATATGCTGCGGTCCGTGAAAACACCGCACGCCCCGACATGCGCCCACGCCACTCGACCGCCGGCGATACCGCCGACGGTTCCGGGGCCCGATTAAGGTTGACCGAAAGTATCTTGACATCCCTATCGGTGAGGTCTAGTTCTGGGCATGTCCACCACCCGTCCATACAAGCAAAGGAGCAAACATGGACGCCGCCCCATACGGAATCGTGCACTTCTTCCCAGGAGGAACCAAGGAGCAATACGAAGCCTCAATTGCCGCCGTTCATCCAGGAGAGGGGCTCCTGCCGGACGGCCAGACGTTCCACGCCGCAGGTCCTTCAGCCGGTGGTTGGACGATCATGGCAGTCCACGATTCGAAGGAAAGCTGGGAGAAATTCCGCGACGAAATCCTTATGCCGCGCATGCAGGCGGGTATCGAGGGCGGATTCACATCACCCCCGGACGAGACCGTCATCGACCTGTACAAGATCATGCCCTAACCATTCGGGAGGCGGCCTGCCGGGGTGTTCTGCAGGCGGCCTCCCGCAACTGAGCGAGGTCAGATCCCACGAGGTCCCTGCGGCCATACCTCGGGCGCCAGCCGAACGGCTGACAGACCGGCGGCCTATGAGGCATGCCGGACGTGAGCAGCTGCGGCTCATCTCCAGGTCGCCGAACCACTGCGCTAGACGCTGGCCACCAACGCCGGAGCAACGGGTACGCCTTGAGGCGGTGAAGTCCCTCATCGAGCCTGACATGCCGCTTCCTGCGGAGATTAGTTGACTCACCCTCCGTTCACCAGACAACTGGAATTGTTCATCAACTGAGGAGTTTCCGCGGGCCATTTCCATCCCAGTTTTCCGAACCCCGATAATCGAAATTCCGTCAAGCTGGAGGCGCCGGACCTTGGCTGTCTCGCTGGGCGAAGGTTCTAGTCATGGCCTCGTTGGTTGTGGTGGCCATGAGATGTTCGAAGGAGGTCGCCACGCTATGAGGTCGGCCAACGTGATTTGAAAACGTTCGACGGAAAATTTTTCTTCTGCTTGTCGTTGGTTGTTCATCCTGTTCCTCCTTTTCGGTTGTGGTGGACTGTTTTGCTGACTCATGGTCGGCCGGGGTTGGAACTGCATGACCTTCTGAAGTTGCCGAGCTAACTGTGCCGTGGTGTTGCCTGTTTCTGCCTCCACGCCTGTTCATGGCAGGGCTTTCGGCTGACTGCATGACTATCTGTGCTCACGTCTCTAGCTCTCCAAGGTTTGCCGGAAGCCACCGTCTGGACGCCATGAGAACAGGGCGAGGGATGCGATGGGTTGAGTGTCTGGGGCGCTGACAGCCGGGCGCCGTACGCGGGATTTGGACCGGCCGCGATGGCTTTCCGCAGGTGCGGGCGTGGTTGGACTCTAAGTCTTTCCGCCAGCGGCGTCAGGAACCGCTCTTTTGGACCCTAGTCTGACGGTTTTTTGAGAGGCTGCTGCCTGACGTCAGTTTGGGATTCCACAGCTTATGGCCATTGACACCTTGTGCCGCCCGGACTGCACGCCGGTTGCCGCTGGACGGATCGCCGCAGACCATCGCTGTCGGTTCCTATACCTATGGACTCCCTCATCGGGGGTGCGAGCCGCACTGCCATCCTCTGGGGTGATCGCTGCCGCCCTCGAACAGGGAACAGTGGCTTACGTATTCGACCTCCACGTCTAGACTTGTCGACTGAAGCGGTCGTCCCTTTGGCGTTCGAAGTGACTCGGGCTAAGTTGCCAGCAGCGCTCCCCTCGAAAATGAAATGGACTAACAAGAATGCACGCCGTGCTTGAATACAGCTACGAAGACAACTACCTTCAAACCCGCGAAGCTCATCGCTCAGACCACCTCAGGGCGGCGTGGGAAGCAGTCGAGCGGGGAGAGCTTCTGCTTGGCGGAGCCGTTGGTGACGGGCCGTTCAGTGGCTTGCTGATCTTCACCGGCGAGAACGCACTCGGGGCTGCAAGAGCTTTTGCGGCCGCCGATCCATACGTCACCGCTGGCATCGTGACGTCCTGGACCGCTCGCCCGTGGACAACCGTTGTAGGAAGAGATGCAACCACACCCGTTCGGCCCTAATGTCAGCAAATCAGAGGTACGGGTCGATCCGGACCTGCTTATGGATTGACGACTGGTCGAGGATGGCGAGGCGGTTGTCCAGGCACCCCGACCGGGCATCGTCCGGAGCGCACAGCTGCTTCCCAACTGAGGTACCTCGTCGCCGCGCTCGAGCGGGCCGAACCCGGCCTTAAGGAATCGGCTGAAGGGAGGGTTCAGGACAGCTTGGCCTGGCGCAGGTACTGGTACGCCGTTTCCCGGCTGATGCCGTAATCCGTGGCGAGGGCATACGTGGGACCCGTTGGCCGCCCGCCGCACCAGCACTGGTGCCGGTTCCGGCGTGAGGGTTTTCTTCCGGCCCTTGTAGGCGTCGCGCTGCCTGGCCAGGGCGGTACCTTCGCGCTGCCGCTCCCTGATCAGCGAGCGTTCGAACTCGGCGAAGGCTCCCAGACCGAGAGCATGAGGGTGGCCATGGGAGACCTCCCGGGTGAAAGCAAGTTCTCTTTATCGAACTCAACCCGCGCCCCTTTGCGGGTCAGGCACTGGACCAGGGCGCGCAGGTCATCAAGGTTTCGGGCCAGCCGGTGCATGCTGTGCACCACGACGGTATGCCCGTCACGGGCAAAGCCCAGGAGTTCTGCCAGCTGTGGTCTGGCCGGTCCCTGCCGGAGGCCTTGTTCGTGAACACCCGTCCAGGACATGGCCGTCGAGCTGGCGTTCCTCGTTCTGGTCCAGCGTGCTCACGCGCACGTACCGATCCCCTGACCGGCCACGCGAGCCTCCAACCCTGGTTGTGTCAGCTCGAGTTCCAGGGCCTTCCCAAAGGCGCGTCAAGGTGCCCGTCCTGGGGACGTCAGGTTGGGATGCAGTTCAGAGTCACGAAGGTGCGGCAACCTGGATGAGGTGCCGGAAACCGAGAGATAACCCGCGGTCGTTCTCATAGCGAGACCGGCCGGCTCCAGGCCGGCGAACCATCACCTTGCCAACTCCACAGGGTTGATCAATTCCCCGATGCCGTCCACGGAAACCGTGACCTTCTGGCCGGCAACCAGTGTTGTCCGTCCTGGTGGGCTGCCCGTTAGGATCAGATCTCCGGGTTCAAGCGTGAAAATGTCGGCTGCGTAAGCAATCAGCCCGGCTACGTCCAAAACCATGTCAGCCGTGGAGCCTCGTTGGACTATGACACCGTCCACGGCGCCTTGGACCATTACGTCCCGGGGATCCAGTTCGGTTTCGATCCAGGGCCCGACTGGGCAAAATGTGTCGTAGCCCTTGGGTCGGGTCCAGTGACCGTCTGTCATGTAATCCTTTGCTGTGACGTCGTTCACCACTGTGTAGCCAAACGCGTGGTCGAGCGCGTCGCTGTGCTGAATTCGGTGTGTCCGCGTGCCGATTACTACCGCGAGTTCGGCTTCTAGTTCAACTTCGCGGGCACCTGATGGGAGCAGGATCGTTTCGCCCGGTCCGATAACGGCGGACGGTGGTTTGAGGAAAGTGACGGGACTTCCCTCCCGCCATGAGGTCACCTTTGGTGCTCCCGTGAAGTTCTTGCCGAAGCCCACGATCTTTGTTGGGCCGGCCACAGGGGCGAGCAGTTGTACGTTTTCAAGGGGAAGTTCCTGTCCGGTCCGGGCAATAGAGAGGCCCGCGTGAAGTGGGTCCCCGTTGAGGACATGGAAAAGGAGTCCTTTCTCGCTGCCGGTGACGTGGCCGAAATGTTCTTCGTTGCCGATTCTGGCTCGGGCTATCCTCATTCCTTACCTTCCAAGTACGCGCGAATTCATTTATACGGGCTTCCTGTTCGGCCGCTCCCGTGACGGCTCAGGGGTGCTAATGCCGGCCAGGCTCAGGACCACGGCGAGGCCTGCGGGGTGACCGGCCAGTGCTTTGCAAATGGGTGGGCGCCCGCTGTGCGGATGAAAGAGCGCAGGACAAACGCCACGATGATCACGCCGTCGGCGTGCCCGATGAAGGGCAGAAAGTCGGGCACCAGGTCGATGGGCCATGCCAGGTAGACCAACAACAGGACCAGGCGGATCCGGATGCTGTGTTGGAGAGATCGGTCAGCGCGGAGCCGGCGCTCCAGGGTCGGGAGACCCGTCAGCCACAGGGCTTCCCTCATGCCGAGCGTTTCCGGGTGTCGACGGGCGTACAGCCATGGCAGGACCAGCAAAACCGCATATACGAGGACAACTCCACCGACGGCCGCTATCGCCGGTTCCAGCCAGCTCATTCATTGCCCTCACCGTACTGCGCATGGACGGCTGAAGTCCCGTATTTGGCGGTCCTGATTTAACGGCCCACCCCGTACGCGGTCCTCCACCGCCGAGGACTCGGGCACCACGGCTCAGTCCGCCGGCCAGGTGTCACCGCACCAGGTGCTTGATCTTTTACGAATGGGCAAGTGACCGGGCAGCGGGTTGCGTTGCCCGGTCACTCTAGTTACTTCCAGTCGATGACGAGCAGCTCGTGGGCGTGGACGGAGTCGACGGTCACGGAAATGGCGTCGCCGAGGTCCTTTACGGCCGCCGCGTCTGCGTCCTGGACACGAAGTCGAACAGCCGAAACGGTGCTGGACGCGGCCGGTTTTGCCATTCGAACGGTAACAGGACCCACCGGGTAGACGCGGTCCTGGCGTGCCGCGATCGTGGTTGTGGCGAGGGTGTTTGTCAGGTGGACGATGCTCCTGTCCTTCTGCTGGTAGGCGTTGACCGCGATACCGCCGGGACTTTCGGCTGAGACGCGGGATGCATCACCGATGGCCCAGCGGATGATCCCGGCAAGCAGAGACCTGGCATCGGGCAGCTGGTTGCGGTCGGCAATGCGGTCCAGATCTGCCAGTACCATCGCTGTCCGGCCCGTGCCTGATTCGCCTACGACGAGCGCGGGTGTGCTGCTGTCTGTTTCTCGCATCCAGGCGGTTTCGGGTGGATAGATGGGGAACCGGGGGATGAAGGTAGCCAGTGCTTTGAATCCGGGAAGCACGGTTGACTCGCGGAGGTAGCCTCCGAAGGAGACGATGTCGGTGTCATCGAAACCAGCCAGGGCCGGGTGCCGGTCCGGTCCCGCCTCTTCGGTTCGGTCTAGGGCTCCTCCCGCTGAGTTCCGGGACGGTTGAAGGCGAAGGTAGGTGTGGCTTCGGGCTGTTTCGAAGTTGAGGTCGGCTCCGTTCCAGTCGCCGTGGTCACCGGAGGCAAGGGATACGCCGAGGATTTCGGACAGGCCGTAGTCTTCGCGCGGTGTTCCGTCCTCGTCGTACAGTGAGGTTTCTCCGCTGGCGACGACGGAGCCGCCGGCGGCGTGGAATTCACGGACTGCGTCGATCTGGTCGTCGCTCAGGGCGCCGACGTTCGGGAGCAGGAGCACTTGGAAGCGTCCGGTCGCGGTCCGGATGTCCTCGGCGTGCACAGGTACATAGGTCAGGCCCGCCTCGACGAGAGCAGAGATGGCACCGCGGTACGGGCTGGCCGTCCGGGTCTCGACGGAAGCGCGACCGAAGAAATCGTGGTTGTCCGATGACCACACGACGCCGACATCGGCCACGGGTGTGCGGTCGAAGAGCACGTCCTCGTTTTCCTGGTGCCACTGGAAAATCGGCGGCGCTGTTTCATACTGCCGCCGGTCCTCGTGGAAGGAACCGATGTGGTGCCACCAGGGCTGGATGCCGCCGGCGAAGCCGTTGGCTGACCAGAGCCGGGCTTCTGCGGTAGGCATCGAGGCGAGGCGGAATGCTGGCCTTCCCAGGCTGTACATGGGCATGCTCTCCGGCATCACCGCGTCCCAGCCGACGAGTTCGTGCATACGCTTGCCTGCCTCGGCGTTCTGGTGGAAGCTGTCGCCTGGCCACCGGAACTGGTGGTCAAGCATGGCGAACGGCGAGCCGCGCAGGATGCGGCGCTGGTCATTGAAGCGTTCGGCCGCGTGTTTGGGGTCCCCGCTGAGCATGCCCATCCAGATGCAGTGCTCACCGCCTGCGGCAGTCGTCGCTTCATTGTTGCGGCGCCAGATCTCGACCCGGCGGTCGTAGTTCCAGCGGACCCACTGCCGGTAGTCCTTATCCTCCCAGTCGGTGCGCGCCGGCAGGTCCCGGCCGGCAGCGTCCCGGAAGCCGCGCCGGCAGTTGTCGCAGTAGCATATTTTGTCCCTCGGAAGACCTGCCCAGCTGTTGTCAGCGAAGCCGTCCGGTGCCGAGCGGCGGGTGATTTCCGCTAGCACTTTGAGCAGGTAGTCGTTGTAGTAGTCGCTGTTGACGCAGGTGATCCATTTATCTTCGGCCCGGTAGGGTTCTCCGTTTGCGTCGCGCGCCATCCATTCCGGGTGTGCCTGGAAGAAGTCCTCTGCCACCCGGTTTGAGTCCATGCGGGCGATGACGGACAGTCCTTCCTCCCGGGCGGAGGCGACGATACGGCCGTACAGGTCATTGTCGTCGCTGATGCCGACGGCCCTGTGGTGCAGGTCGAACTCTGAGGGGTAGTAGGCGACGATGCCTCCGGCGTTGACGATTACCCCGTCGATGCGCGTCCGCCGCCAGTAGTCCCGCCACCAGGCGTCATCGTAGCGCCTGGGGTCGATTTCCACGAGATTGGTCTGGCCCCATCGACGGCTTGTCCGGTACCACGGTTGTGTAGTCATGAATGCTTTTTCCTTTCAGTGTTTTGCACGAAACTGCATCGATCGCCGTCTGCCGGCAGGACCGGTGCTCACTTGAGTCCGCTCGTCGCGATGCCTTGCACGAAGTACTTCTGTGCCAGGAGGTACACGACGATGACGGGGACGACGGTGATGGTTGATGCGGCCATTAGAAGGTTGGTTGTGGAGAAGAATTGGCCTTGGAACTGCGCGAGTGCCATGGGCAGGGTCTGCAATTCGGTTGAGTTGATGAAGATGAGCGGGCCGAACAGGTCGTTCCAGGATTCGACGAACGTGAAGACGCCGACGGCGGCCAAGGCGGGTTTCACCTGGGGCAGCATGATCCGGGAATAGATCGAGAAGACGTTGAGGCCATCGAGTTTGGCCGCCTCTTCCAGTTCCTTGGGGAGGGTAAGAAATGCCTGCCGCATGAGGAAGGTGCCGAAGACCGGGGTCAGGACACGCGGGACCCAGAGGGGCAGGAACGTATCTACCCATCCGACCTGCTGGAAGATGATGTACTGCGGGATGATCAGCACGATAGAGGGGATGATGGCCGTTGCGAGGACGAGGGAAAACGCGATATCCCGTCCCCGGAACTCGAGGCGTGCGAAGGCGAAGCCCGCGAGCGAGGAGACCAGCAGCACGCCTGCCACGTTTACGACGGCGAGCATGGCGCTGTTCATGAAGAATGGCCTGATCGCATCAAAGGCGGCAACGTAGTTCTGCCATTCCCAGGTTTGCGGGACGAAGCCCATCGGGTTCTCGGCGATATCCTGTTCGGTCTTCAGCGACGCGGAAACCATCCAGATGAGCGGCGTGATGAAACTGATGGCCAGCATCATCATCAGGAGCAGCTTCCCGCTGCGACCCATCAGAGCTGCGGGGCGGACAGGCTGCCGTGGGCGGCGTGCCGGTGTCGCCGACCACGAGGATCGTGCCGGAGGCACGTCCCCTGCGGTAAGGCTTGGGGAACTGACGCCGGGGGTGGTTGTGATAGGGGGTGTCACGGTTCTCTCGCTCTCGTCAGTTGTAGAAGACCCAGCGCTTCTGCAGCTGCAGCTGCAGGAACGTGACGGCCGCGATGATGATGAACAGGATCCAGGCCATCGCGGAGGCGTATCCGAGGTTTCCGAAGGTGAAGGCGTTCTGGTACAGGTAGTAGATGTAGACGTTGGTGGCCTGGCCCGGCCCGCCCTTCGTGAGCACGAAAATGAGCGCGAATACCTGGAACGACGTGATGAACTGGGTGACCAGGACGAAGAAGATCTGCGGAGTGAGCAGCGGCAGGGTGACGCTGAAGAACCGCCGGACCGCCGTGGCACCATCGACCTTCGCCGCTTCGTGCAGGCTTTCGTCAATGCCATCGAGGCCGCCGAGCAGGATGATCATGGGATAGCCGATGCCCTGCCACGCCGAAATCACGATCACGGCGATGAGTGCCCAGTTCGAGTCCGTGAACCATGCGGGACCGTCAATTCCGACCAGGGCCAACGCGCTGTTGAGGAATCCCTCCGGGGCGAGGAGCTTTCCCCAGACGAGGCCGATCGCGACGATGCTGGTGACGTACGGCGTGAAGTAAGCAGTCCGGAACACAACGTTCGAGACCCTGCTTTTGCCGTGACAGAGCAAAGCCAGGAGGAGAGCGCCCACTGTCGTGAGCGGGATGACTCCGAGGGTGAACAGCAGTGTGTTGCGCAGTGTTGTCCAGAACAGTTCGTCCTGTCCGAGGTCGGCATAATTGTCGACTCCCAGGAACTGCGGATCAGTGATGCCGTCCCAGTTCGTGAAGGACGCGATGATCGACACGATCACCGGGATCAGCTGGAAGGCCACGATCCCCAGCATCAGCGGACCGATGAAGACCCACCCGACGAGTCCGGAACGGCTGCGCTTGCGTGTCCGGCCACTGTTCGTGCCCGTGGGGCGGAGCCTGGCCTTGAAGGCCGTTGTCACACTCATGCCAACGCTGCCTCGACCTGCGAACGGGAACTGGACAGCGCCTCTTCGACCGTGATCTCACCGATGAGCGCCTGCTGCAGTTTTGGCCTGTAGATCGCCACGGCTGCAGCCGTTGCGGTCGTCGAGAAGACGTTGCGGTTGTGTGCGGCTGCTTCTGCGAACAGCTGGACGTTCGCCGGAGCGCCGGCGCCTGGAACGATTGACTCGGCTGCTTTGCGGCTGAGAGGCACACAAACGCGCTTCTCGGCGAATGCCTTGCCGCCTTCAGGGCCGGTGATGTACTTCAGGAACTCCCATGCACCGTCCGGGTTCTTCGCCTTGGCCGGTATAACCATGAGGATCATGGAGCCCTCGGTGAACTGATTTACGCGAGCGGGGATCGGTGCGATGTCCCATTCAAAGTTTTTGATGTTCTTCTCGAGATAGGTGCCAATCGACATCGCAGAGAGCAGCATTGCGCTCTTGCCGGCTGCGAAGAGCTGCTGTTCGGCTTGCTCGGCGGCGATGTCGGCCCACGGAGGCGCGACCTTGTGCACGAGGCTCAGGTCGGCGGCCCACTGGAGAGCTTCTACCCCCTGCGGGTCGGCCAGCGTGAACTTTTTGCCGTCCTCGGAGAAGATGCCGTCCCCGCCGTTGTTCGTGGACCAGATGTTTTCGAACGCGGTGTCTTTGACCACGATCGTGCCCCAGACATCCTTCGTCGTGAGTGCCTTCGCGGTTTCCAGGAAGTCGTCCCAGGTCCAGTTCTTGGAACTCCAAGTCGTCGGCGGAAGGGGCACGCCATGCTTCTTGAAAAGCGTCTTGTTGTAAAACATCACGCGGGGAGCGGTGCCGATCGCGAGCCCTGCCCGGCCGTTGGGCAGCGCCGTGAAATCGAAGACCTTCTCGAAGTAGCCGGAAGGATCGACGTTGTCTTTCTTGACGTAGGAATCGACGTCCAGAATGGTCTTCTTGTCCGACATCTCGCGAAGGAAGTCATCGTTCAGGCGCATGAGGTCTGGCGGTGAACCTCCAGCGATCAGTGTGCGGAACCTGGTCTGGTAATCGGAGAACGGGACGGGCGCCTGCGGGCTGACTGTCAGGCCGCTCGCCTTTTCAAAATCACTTTTGATGGAGCCGAAAACGAGGTCGTTCACGCCATCAGCCCAGCTCGCGCCGGTGACCGTCTTGGCGTTACTGCCGTTTCCCCCTCCAGGGGAACCGCAACCGGCGAGGAATAAAGCACCGGCTGCGCCGCCGCCTGCAAGCAAAAGGCTGCGGCGGGAAATAAGGGGAGTCCTGCTGGTCATTTCCTGAGTCCTAACTGCCGTAGTTATGTCGCGCGTCGCTGCGCGAGATTGGGGATGACTTGTGGATGAAATGAGAGGAATTTTTCGGTAGAGTAGATTACTCAATCGATTTAGTTAGTGACCTTAGTCTCGCTGCGTCGGTAGAGTCAATGATTTTTCTTGTATTAACCGCGAAAGGACTTTCATGGAGCATCAGGAAGGCCAGCAGTCCATCACCTCGGTAGTCCGCGCGTTCAGGATCCTGGAGACGTTGGCCCGGCTTGGAGGGGAAGCGAGTCTCAGCCGTGTGGCGACGGAACTGGATATGCCGGTCCCCACGGCTTTTCGGGTCATGCGCACCCTTGTCGCCGCCGGCTATGCACGACAGCTTCCATCGAAAAGCTATGGGCTGGGCCCGGGCCTGATCCGACTGGGTGAAGATGCCTCGCAGCTGCTCGGCTCGTGGGCGCGCCCTGCGCTCGAGGCGCTAGAACAGCGTCTGTGTGAGACATCGAACCTCGCCATGCTGGATGGCGACATGATCGTGTACGTTGCCCAGGTTCCCAGCCGGCACCAGATGCGAATATTTACCGAAGTGGGCCGCCGGGTCTACCCGCACTCGACCGGGGTGGGCAAGGCAATCCTGGCGGCGTTGCCGGACGACCGTGTGCTGGACATCATCCGTCGAACGGGCCTGCCCGCGTACACGCCAACGACCGTCACCACCGAAAGTGCGCTGTTCGAAGAGCTGGCGCTCATACGCTCGCGTGGCTATGCAGTGGATGAAGGCGAACAGGAACCCGGCGTTCGCTGCTTCGCCCGGGCAGTCGAACGGGTCCGCACTCCTACCGCCATCTCGGTCTCGGGCCCTGCCGCCCGCGTACTCCCAAGCGACTCAGCACGCTTCGTTGCAGCGCTTGAATCTGCCGCAGCCCAGTTACGGGAGGTTCTCACTTAGGATCGGGAAGTCTTTGCAGTTTCATCCTTGGTTCTGTCGGCGCTCCCATTGGCGTGTTGATTACTCTTTATCTATCTGCCCTAGGAGGCCAGCTACATGACTGAGGTCAGCAGACCTGTGAAGAACGTGACCATTGCCGACGTCGCTGCACGCTCGGGAGTGTCACCGGCCGCCGTCTCCCGGGTATTCAATGGACGGGGAGGGATTTCCTCAGCCACGGAAGCCCGGATCAGAAGGGCGGCGGAGGAACTCGGATGGACGCGCTCAAGTGCGGCAGTTGCTCTTCGTAAATCCAAAGCAATGGCTGTAGGCCTTATCCTGAACACGGATATCACCGGCCCCGATGTCATGCCGATGCCGCCACAGGTGCTGATGGGCATCGAGCACGTGATCACCAAACCCGGGTATGGTCTGTTGCTGCACGTCTTTTCCAATGACCCAGAAGAAGAAAACCAGGCATACAAGCGCCTGGCAGCCGACAAACGGGTGGACGGCGTCCTGATGACAGGCGCGCGGGTAGAAGATACCCGCTTCCGCCTTCTGGCAGAGCTCGGCTTGCCGGCGGTTCTCATCGGCCCCACACCGCCAGGGGTTGTCTTTCCGCACGTGGAATACGATCCCCCCGGCGCCGGCGTCGAAGAGAGCGTGCGGCACCTCTTTGCCCTGGGCCACCGCCGCATCGCCTATATCGGCGGCCCGCTCTCCAGGGTCCAGCCAAAGATCCGTGCTGAGGCGTTTCTGGACGCCATGTCGGCCGTAGGACTGCAACCGGTGCTGACCGTTTCTACTGACTACACCGCGGATGCCGCGGTATCTGCGACCAAGGAGGCCATGACCCGCGCAGACACGCCAACGGCATTTATCTATGGGGCGGATGTTATGGCAATGGCCGGCATTCACTATCTGCGTGGAACGGGGATAGAAGTTCCCCGCGACGTTTCCGTTGTGGGCTTTGACGACCAGCGGTTAGCGGAATATATGAACCCTGGCCTCACTACGGTGGCCCGGAACAGCATGCAACGTGGCGCGCACGCAGCCACCGAACTGCTCAGGATTCTCGGGGTGGACCTTCCCGAGCCAGGACCGCTGGACGCACCGCGCCTGATCGTACGGGGCTCAAGCGGCCCGGTCCCTGAATAATTGGGGGCTCTGGCTGTATCCATTGCGGCGCGTGTGATGCCGGAGAGCGGGCCTAGCGTGGCGAGCCCGTTGGACATTCTCAAGGAGTACCTTCCAAAAAGTGGGCTCTTTCTGTTTTCGCTTTCGAAGGTTGAGCGTTTTAGCCCGGCTGGGTTCAACCGTGTGCGGTTCGTTCGTATGTCATGCCGTAGGGGACTGCTGGATCAAGTCGAAGTGTCAGATGGCCGGGGGAGTGTTTGGTGACGAGGATTCCCCGGTCTCCATAGGTACGGGCCATCATTTGCAGGTGGCGCTCCCCGGACTCCAGCAGGGCCTCGATTTCGGCGAGGCTGGAGGCCCACATGGTTAGCTGGGGGCGCTCTGTCATGAGGTCGGTGTTGGTCATGATTCCTCTTCGGATAAATGAACTATTCGACGATATGTTGGGCTCAAATGGGCTGCCCGGACGCGCCGCCTTGAGGCAGCCAGGGGGAAGACGGTACCGGCGCTGTGCGGTTTCGTCCTTGAATTGGTTCCGGGTCCGGCGCCCGTGCAGGACATTGGCGACTGTTGTCTGGGGGCTGTCCCAGGCATCGTCATGGCCGCCTTTGAGGAGTACGACGGGCCAGTTGTCGGCCAGCGTGAGCCGGGAGGAACCAAATAACGGCATGCCCACTCAGCAACGAACTAATCGCCATGGCTGCTGCCTTTCAGCCCGAAGACTCTGGCGGCGGTTCAGGCCCATGTCCCCTTCCCCGGACACTGCGTGGGGGCCTGCAGCCCAGGTGGAGGGGCTCTGAGCAGATCCGCCCCGCTCCTAGCGGAGAAGTTCAGTTACTCGGGAGCTGGGGCGGCTGGTCTGACGTCCCAGCCATCCCCTCGATGGAACATGCGTCGTCCGCCCCCGTACGTTCGGTGAGAAGTGGACCGCCCAACGGCAAACGACGGGACCAACCACAGGATTTCGCGGTCGTTCGTGAAGTCGTCGACCGGACCGCTTGCTATGACGGCCTCGTCGTCGAGGACTTGTATTTCATCGCCCCTTCCGAGGGTGTCCCAGCTCGAGATGTTGCGACTCATGGTGGTGACTCCTTGCATTCATGTTCTCTGCGGCACAGGTTCGGGCCGGCTAGCTGTTGACACCGCCCCGGGGTTTCCTGGAGAAACCGCCGGGGCAGTGAATTATTTGGGTATGACTACTACCTGTTGTCGACGCTCGGGCCCTACTTCGAAGCCACAACGGGCCGGGACTCGGGAGCTGCAGCGTGCTGCCTGGGGTCCAGCGACTTGAACATCTTCGGGAGCAGTGCGGTGAGTACGGCGGCGACGATCAGGAATCCGCCCATGAGGAGGCTGGGCGCCACGTAGTTGCCTGTGGCGTCTTTGAGTGCTCCGAACACGGTGGGGGCGACGAACCCGCCCAGGTTGCCGAGGGAGTTGATCAGGCCGAATGCGGTTGCAGCTGCTGCGCCGGTAAGGAAGAAGCCAGGGATCTGGTAGAAGGGTGCGCTCTGCGAGGACAGGCCGATCATGGCGACGCAAATCGCGACCATGATGAGCACGGGTTCGTGCAGAACGGCGGAGACACAGATCCCGATGGCCCCCACGATCGCCGGGATGGTCGCGTGCCAGAATCGCTCGCCCGTCTTGTCGGAGTGGCGGGCCCAGAGGATGGCTGGCGCGATGGCGACGAGTGCCGGTATGGCCACCATGAGACTGACCTGAAGGGTGGACATTTTGGTGCCGGCCTGGGTCTGGAAGGCCACGATCATCAGCGGGAGGAAGAACGCCAGGGCGTACTGGCCACATTTCAGGCAGAAGTAAATGAAGGAGAGCATCAGGACCCGAATATCGCCCAGGGCCCGGAACACGCCCTTGCCGGAGTGGCTGGATTCCACGAGGGCGTGTTCCGCTGCGATGGAACCCTCGAGCCAGTTCCGTTCGCGATCTGTCAGCCATTTGGCGTCGGCTGGACGGTCCACAAGCTTGAACAGGCACGCTACGCCGACGAGCATTGCCGGGATGCCTTCGATGACGAACATCGCCCGCCAGGACTCGATGCCGAAGTAGTGGTCGGGTGTCAGCAACAGGCCGGTGAGAGGGGAGCCGAGGACGCTTGACAAGGTGCCGCCGAGCACGAAGAGCGAGAGCATGGTTCCGCGGTATTGCTTGGGAACCCAGAGCGTGAAGTACAGGATGACGCCGGGGTAGAACCCGGCTTCGGCGATGCCGAGGAGGATGCGGAGGACGTAGAGGCTGGCTTCGCTGTTGACGAAGCCGGTTGCTGCTGCACACGCCCCCCAGGTGATCATGATCCGGGCCAGCCATTTGCGGGCACCGACCTTGTACTGGATGAGGTTGCTGGGCACTTCAAAGACGGCGTACCCAACGAAGAGCAGCCCGGACGCCAGCCCGAAGGCCGCAGTGGTCAGGCCCAGGGACTCGTTCATCTGCAGGGCAGCGAGACCGATGTTGGTTTTTTCCAACGAATTAAAGAAATAGGCAATTGCCAGGATCGGTACCAGGCGCAGGGTCACTTTTCGAATCGTCGCGCGCTTTTCAGCCGACGACAACTCCTGCAGTGCGTCGAACGCAGCGAGGGCTGCGTTAGTGGGTGTAGTAGTCACGTCACTCCTTTGTGTTGTGCCCCACATTCGGGGCCTAAGTATTGATACGCCCATCCGTTTCGGCGCGGCAGGTGCTGTCCCGGATGTTGGGACGTCAATGACGACGCGTTCCACTCTGCGGGCCGATGCTTGCCTGGCACAACGACCAGAAGGCAAAGGGATTCGTGCACCCCTTCGTATCTTTTCCGACGGCGCTGTTCTGTTCAGGCGAGCTGCGCTGCGCTGCTCAGGAGGCGACGCGTCGCCGGGGGCGTTTGGCAGTGCCGATGGCGCTGCTGAGGGCCATGGCAGTGGCCAGGACCGCGGGTGCGTAGCGTTTGGCAATAGCGAGTTCGGTGGCGCCGGTGACGGAGATGGCGCCGGCCACCGGGCCGCCCTGGCCGGTGAAGACCGGTGCGCTGACGCAGAAAAGACCGAGCCGGGACTCCTCGACATCGTAGGCGACGCGTTCCCGGCGAACTTCCCTCAGTTCCTTCCGCAGCTCGGCGGGGTCGGTGATGGTCTTCTCTGTCTGCTGCAGCAGCGGTCCGTTCAGGACCGAGTCAACGAACTCCGGATCACTGAACGCCAGAATCGCCTTGCCCAATGCGGTTGCGTGCATCCTGGCGCGGCCGCCGACGCGGGAGTGCGGAACCTTCAGGGTCCTGGTGGTGATCTTTTCGATGTAGAGGACCTCGTTGCCCTCGCGGATCGCGATGTTGCTGGTGAGCTTGGTGACTTCGTTGAGGTTGTGGGCGAACGGGAGCGCCAGATCCCTCAAGGTGCTGGAGGACGGGACCAGCGATCCCAGCTCAAAAAGACGTACGCCCAGGCTGACACCGCTGGCATTGCGCTCCAGGGCTCCCCAGTCGATGAGGTCCAGTACGAGCCGGTGCGCTGTGGACTTGGGGACGCCGGAGCGCCGGGCAATTTCGCTGATGCTGAGGACCTGGTCGGGGGAGGTGAACAAGTCAAGAAGCGCGAGGCCGCGCGATAGTGAGGACGCGGAACCGGCGTCCTGCTCTGCGGGACGGGGCATGGGAGGCTGCCTTTCCTGTGTGGATGATCTTAGGAGTTATACAGAGGAGGGATCAATGAAAACAAGCGCCAAGGAAAGTGCCTCCGAAGCCATTGTCGTGCCAAGCGGCGATCTGCGGAAGGTGATCAGCGATGCGTTGGCGGCGAATGGGGCCTCGAGGCCCCACGCCGACATCCAGGCCGCGAACCTGGTGGAAGGAGAACTGCGCGGGCACGCGTCCCACGGCATCCGCAGGCTGGCGGTTCTGATCGAGCGGATGCGTCGGGGCCTCATTGTCCCGGACGCCGAGCCCGACATGGAGTGGGTGGCCCCGGCGGTCCTGCGCGTGGATGGGAACCGCGCTTTCGGACCTGTCGTGGCTTACACGGCCATCGACGAAGTAGTGGCCAAGGCCGACGACACGGGAATAGCGATGGCTGCTATTTCCAACTCGAGCCACATCGGCATGCTCGCCCCCTACGTCGAATCGATCGCGCGCCGCGGCCAGGTCGCGGTACTGCTGACCACCAGCGAGGCCCTGGTCCATGCCTGGGGAGGACGGGGCGCCAGCGTGGGAACCAATCCAATTGGCATTGGCGTCCCGACGGCGGGGGAGCCACTGGTGCTTGACATGTCCACGGCTTCCGTCTCGATGGGCAAGATCATCGACTACGCCGCTACGGGCAGGGCCCTGCAGCCAGGCTGGGCCGTGGACGCCCTGGGCCACCCGACCACTGACGCCGCGGCCGCAGTAGATGGGGGAGCAATCTCTCCGTTCGGCGGCCCCAAAGGCTACGCGCTGGGGATAGCGCTCGAAGCTCTTGTCGGCACCCTGACCTCCACCGCCTTCGGGACCGATGTTGTGGGAACGCTGGACACGGAGTTCCCTGCCACGAAGGGCGACCTGCTGATCACTGTGAGCCTGGAAAAACTGGGCCTGACCGGCATGATGCCCGCTTTGACCGACTACCTGGCCCAGGTCCGGGACAGCGGCGTCGCCGGCCCGGCCGACATCCCTGGAGACCGGGCACGGCGGACCAGAGAAGAGCGGGCCGCTATCGGCGTGCCAATCGATGACGAGGTTTGGGCGCTGGCCCTCAACTACGCGGAAGGACTTTCCCATGACTGATATCGCCAATTCCTTCGGGCTGCTGCGGCTGCCCGACTCGATCGCCTTCGGTGACGGGTGCCGGTCCGGTATTGCCCGGACTGTCGCTTCCCTGGGACACAGGGCACTGGTGGTCTGCGATCCGTTCCTGGCCTCGACCGAAGCTTTCAACCAGCTCCTGCAGGAGCTGGAGGCCCTGGACGTGGCCGTGACCGTGGACACCCAGGTTGTTCCCGAGCTGCCCGTCGCCGTCGTCGAAGAAGCGATCGAACGGGCGGTGCTTACCCGTCCGCAGGTCATTGTCGGCTTCGGCGGTGGCAGCGCACTCGACCTGGCAAAGCTGATCGCCCTGGGCCTGGCCCACGGCACGCCCCTGAACCGGTTCTATGGCGAGAACCAGGTCCCCGGACCGGTGATCCCCCTCGTAGCGGTACCAACAACCTCCGGCACCGGCAGCGAGGTCACCCCGGTCGCGGTCCTGGCCGACCCTGACCGGGAGCTCAAGGTGGGCATCTCCAGCCCCTACCTGATCCCGCGGGCGGCCGTCGTCGATCCCCGGCTCATGGTCGGTGCACCGGCCGCGGTCACGGCCAGCGCCGGCGCGGACGCGCTGGTGCACGCCATCGAGGCGTACACCTCCAACAACCACGCCCCGCAATGGGCGGACCAGCTGCCGGTCTTCGTCGGCGAGAACCTCCTGAGCTCCACACTGGCCCTGGAGGCCATCCGGCTCATCGGGCTCTCGCTGCGCGGTGCCGTCCGGGACGGGCAGGACTTCCAGGCCCGCTCCCGCATGGCCTATGCCAGCCTCCTGGCGGGCATGGCATTCGGCACCGCCGGAACCCACCTCTCCCACGCCATCCAATACCCGGTCGGCGCGCTCACTCACACGCCGCACGGGCTCGGAACCGGAATGCTGCTGCCCTACGTGATGCAGGCGCTCCTGGCCACCGACGCCCGGCGCCTGGCCGACATCGCCCAAGCACTCGGCGTCGCTACAGACAGCACCGAGGAATCGGCCCAAAACGCCATCGACGAGGTCGCCGCCATCATGGCCGACATCGGACTGCCCAATCACCTGGCAGCCATCGGCGTCACCGAGGCGGACCTGCCCCGCATCGTGGAACTGTCCCTCACCGTGCGCCGGCTCGTCACGAACTCAGTCCTTGAACCCACGGAGGAGAACCTCCACCGCATCGTGCGCGCCGCCCTCAACGGCGACCGCACCGCGCTGAAACCCGTTCCCACCGCAGCCTCGACCGAAAGCGAAAACCAGCAGTGAACCACCTTTCCGACCTCTTTATTGGCGGGCGCTGGACGCCCGGAACCACCGGCAACAGGTTCCCCGTCATCGACCCCGCCACAGGGGACGAACTCGCCTCCTTCGCCATCGCGGACGAAACCGACTGCGACGCCGCCGTCGAAGCCGCCTCCGCCGCGCTGCCCGCCTGGTCCGCGACCGCGCCGCGGGTACGCGGCGAAATACTTCGACGGGCCTTTGAGATCCTCACCGAAGAAAAGGAGCAGCTGGCCGAGACCATCGTGCTCGAAAACGGCAAGTCCTACGCCGACGCCCTGGGCGAAGCCTCCTACGCCATCGAGTTCTTCCGCTGGTTCGCCGAAGAAGCGGTGCGCGTCCGCGGCGACTTCCGGCTCTCGCCCAGCGGCGACAAGCACATCATCGTCACCCACCAGCCCATCGGCGTCGCCCTGCTCATCACCCCCTGGAACTTCCCCGCAGCGATGGCCACCCGCAAAATCGCCCCCGCCCTCGCCGCCGGCTGCACGGTCATCCTCAAGCCCGCCCGGGAAACACCCCTCACCGCGGCGTTCGTGGTGGACGCCCTCCGCCGCGCCGGCGTCCCGGACGGAGTGGTCAACCTGGTCACCCCCGTCCCCACCGGTCCCGCCGTCGCACGCATGCTGCACCACCCCGAGGTCCGGAAGGTCAGCTTCACCGGCTCCACCGAAGTAGGCCGGGTGCTGCTGCACGAGGCGGCCGACAACGTCGTCAGTGCGTCCATGGAGCTCGGCGGTAACGCTCCCTTCGTCATCCTCCCCGGCGCGGACCTCAAGGCCGCCGTCGAAGGCGCACTGATTGCCAAGATGCGCAACGGCGGGTCGGCGTGCACCGCCGCGAACCGCTTCTACGTCCATTCCTCCCTGGCGGCCGAGTTCGCCGAACGGATGGCCACCGAGCTCGCCACATGGCGCGTCGGGCCCGGCTCCGACCGGGCAAACCAGCTCGGAGCGCTCGTCTCCGTCCAGGAACGCGACAAAGTAGCCGACCTGGTCACGGCCGCCGTCGAGTCAGGCGCGCACATCCTCACCGGAGGTGAAGCCTCCGGGCACGGAGCCTTCTATCCGCCGACCGTCCTCACCGGCGTCACCCACGACAGCCCCATCACGCAGACCGAGATTTTCGGCCCGGTGACCGCCGTCATTGAGTATGACGACGTCGATGACGCCGTGCGGATGGCCAACGACACCATCTACGGACTCATCGCCTACGTCTACGGCGAGCAGGCCCCAGCCCTCGCCGTCGCCCAGCGCATCGACGCCGGTATGGTCGCGGTGAACCGGGCCGTGCTCAGCGACCCCGCCGCACCCTTCGGCGGCATGAAGCAAAGCGGATTGGGCCGGGAAGGAAGCTCCGAAGGAATCCTGGAATTCCTCGAAGAAAAGTACATCGGAATCGACCTGTAAGTCACAGAGACGAGAACAATGAAGATCACAACCCTTGACATAGTCGGGCGGGACAACGTGGAGGTTGCTCACCCGGAGGCCGACAACGCGAACGTATTTTGGAAGGCACACGCATGATTGACGCAAAGATATCCTCGGTCCGGATGATCGAGGTCTCCGCCCTCATTCCCGACGATCCCTCGAACCGCGGATTCCCTCCGCAATCAAGGGCAATCAGCGTCTACGACCAGTACCACCCCGCCGACGGGTGGCAGCTGCCGGCGGGTCCACGGCGCAAGTCGTTACTCTATCTCGAGATCGGAACGACGGCCGGCGTGACGGGCCGCTACGGTCCCATTGACCAAGAGGCCGTCGCACCCCTGGCAGAGGGAATGGCCAAATCCCTTCTGGGCCTCGACCCGCTGGCGATTACCTTCATCTGGGACATGCTTCAGCGGGCAAACCGGCACTCCCGCCACGGAAACCGCAAGATCGCGATCAGCGCGGTCGACAACGCCCTGTGGGACCTGAAGGGGCGGCTGCTGGGCCTGCCGGTCTGGCGGCTGCTCGGAGGATCCGGCCGAACCCGGATTCCTGCGTACGCCAGCACGCTCGGAACGTTCCACGGCGAGGGCGAGGTGGAGGAAACCGCCGCGCAGCTCCTCGATGAGGGCTACACCGCCCAGAAATGGTTCTTCTCCGACGGGCCAGCGCAGGGTGCCGAAGGAATGGAACGCAATGTGGCCCTCGTGGAGCGGACCCGTGCCACGGTCGGGGACCGCTCCGAGCTGATGTTCGATGCCTTCATGAGCTGGGACCTCGCCTATGCCCGGCGCTGGTGCGCGCGTGTGGAGCACCTGCGCCCTGACTGGCTCGAGGAACCGTTCCCTGCCGGCGCCATCGAGTCTTTCGCCCAGCTCCAGGCGTCAACCAACATCCCGCTCGCAACCGGCGAACACCTCTACGACCGCCACGATATCCTTCCGTTCCTCCAACGCGGGCTGCTCGGCGTCCTTCAGGTAGATCCGGAATGGTGCGGCGGCACCACCGACCTGGTCCGGATGTGCGCCATGGCAGAAACATTCGGCGTCCCCGTGATCCCGCACGGCCACGGCATCCGCGCTGCACTGCACGTTGTTGCGAGCCAGCCACCCGAGGCCTGCCCGCGCGTCGAATACCTCTTCCACCACGAACCCGAACGGCACTACTTCGAGATCGACGCCCCCGCCCCGCAAGGAGGCTCCTTTTCCCTCCCGACGCTCCCGGGCTTCGGCATCGAATTCGCCGAGGACCGCATCAAGGAATCCCAGGACGTGCTCGCCGAATCCTAAGCAGACTGGACCCGGCGGCTGACGGCCACCCAAGGCCGCTCAGCCTGCCGGGTCCAGCCGCCCCGCGGAAAATCCGGTGCTTGGGGGGCTCTGGCTGGGCCTCCCGGAACCTGCCTCAGCATCAGTACGCTCGGAATACCGGTGGATCACCGGACCGAAAAAGAACTACACGATAAGGCAACTCATGTCACCCGACACGTCCGTCGCTGAACGCGAAACGCAGGGATCAATCGGCGACGAGCACCGCTCCGGACACTGGGGAGGCGTCTTCGCCATGTCGTTCGGCGCCTTTGCATTGGTGGCCTCCGAGTTTATGCCCGTGAGTCTGCTGACGCCCATGGCCGCGGATCTGCAGGTCTCCGAGGGCATGGTCGGGCAAGGCATAGCAATCTCAGGACTGTTCGCTGTGCTGACAAGCCTGTCAATCTCCACCCTGGCCGGGAGCATCAACCGCAAAACCCTGATGATCTGGCTGACAGCGCTGATGGGCTTCTCCGGTGCCCTGATCGCGCTGGCTCCGGGCTATCTTCCTTTCATGATCGGCCGGGCGTTCATCGGTGTGGTGATTGGCGGCTTCTGGTCGATGTCGGCTGCGACGGCGATACGGTTGGTGCCCGCGGCTCGGGTGCCCCGCGCCCTCGCGATCGTCAACGGCGGAAACGCCCTCGCTACCGTGTTGGCAGCGCCTTTGGGCAGCTACTTGGGCTCGATCATTGGTTGGCGGGGAGCATTTTTCTGCCTGGTTCCGGTGTCAGCTCTCTGCCTTGCCTGGCTGTGGTTCAGCCTGCCGTCCCTTACCGCTCCCCATCGGTCGAGGAGGGTCCGGGACATCTTCACGATCTTCACGGCCCTCCGCGAACCGCCCGTCGCGTGGGGCATGGCCGCCTGCGGCGCCTTCTTTATGGGCCAGTTCATCCTGTTCACCTACGTCCGCCCGTTCCTGGAGACGGTGACCCGGATCGACGTGACCGCGGTCTCCCTCGTGCTGCTCGTCCTTGGCGTGAGCGGTTTTGCCGGCACCGTGCTGATCGGCCGCTTCCTCGGACCCGGCCTGTACAGGACGCTAACTGTCATTCCCGCCCTGATGGCTCTTATCGCGGCGGCCCTGATTCCTTTCGGCGCCTGGCTCGTCGCCGTCGTGGTTCTCCTGGGACTGTGGGGACTGCTGGGAACCTCGGCACCAGTCGCCTGGTGGAGCTGGATCGCCAAGGCCCTGCCGCACAACGCCGAACAGGGCGGCGGACTCATGGTGGCTGTGGTCCAGACATGCATCGCCCTCGGCTCCACCGTGGGCGGTCTCCTGTTCGACTCCATCGGCTATGGCGGCACGTTCGCCTGTAGTGCAGCAGTCCTGCTCCTGGCCTCCGTCTTGGCACTGGTGACCTCCCGGGCCACGCAACAGGCAGCAAGCTAAGGAGCCCTAGAGTTCTTCGATTGGCTCGCTACCATCGATGAACCGCACGGTTGTGATCGTGCAACGGCTGGGAAACCTGAGGGATCAAGGTTTCCCAGCCGTACCTGCCCCAACACGTCCGGAAGGCCAGCTCCGTGACCGGCTGGCCACATACTCGTCGACGGCGGCTACACCGCCGTTTCGTTAGTCCGCCAACATTGCGTCGGACTCAACAAAGGATGTCAAGCATGGAAGGCCGAGCTGAAGAAGTCCCGTGCCGCGGCGATCAGGCCCCGCCGGGGCATCGTTTCTACAGTCTCGTCCAGTTCCGTCTGCTTCGCTCAAAATCCTTCCTTCTTGATGCTGTCGCCCGACGTCGGGGCGGGCAGTTTCGGCAGGTCGCGCCGTTGGGTTCAGGGTGTCGGTGTTTTACGGGTTCCGGGACCGGTGACGGTCGGGCGGATGGGCTCCGACAACGACCGGTAGTTGGGAGGGGACCATGGCGTGGGGGCAACTGTAGGCGGGAGCAGCGAGCATATCCCGACGGTGGCGTCCCTAGGGCCGCCATGTTGTGCAGGGCTATGGCTTCGCCCCTCCTTCCGCCGAGGCCTTATCGTTCGGGGCTGGGCCGCTTGAGCCGCGCACAATCAGGCGCGGAGCGTCGAGGGGTCCGGGCCCGGGGAGATCCACCCCTAGCAGCCTGAGCAGTTCGGTCGCTGCGTGCGTGCCGCGTTGGGTGCTGTTGCGAGCCACAGTAGTCAGACCTGGGTTCATGTACTCGGCCACCCGCTGGTCGTCAAAGCCCACCACGGAAACGTCGCGGGGGATTTCGACGCCGGTTCCACGCAGGTAGTGCATGCCTGCCATTGCCATCAGGTCCGGCCGATATATGAATGCTGTTGGCGCCTTCGTCTGTGCCATGGCGCGTTTGGTGGCGGAAACTGCAGCGCCGGTGGTGTAGTCAGTTGAAATTGTCGAGACTGGCTTCAGCCCCACGGACGCCATGGCTTCGAGGAACGCTTCAGTGCGGATCTTTGGTTGGATCCTGGAGGGCGGCCCGCCGATGTGGCGATTTGGCGGTGGCCCAATGCATAGAGGTGATGGACGCATTGGTCCATGCCGGCACCTGGCGGGTTGTTTTCGACGTGGGGAAAATCAATTCCGGGAGGCGCGGGGCCAATGAGGACGCTGTCCCGGAAAATGCCGCATACACCCCGGCCAAGCACGGCGTTGTGAGCCTGACCAAGAACGATGCGGCTGAATATGGATCTCGGGGCTGCGCGTCAACGCGAGCGGCCCGGCTACGCTGAGACGCCGCTGGTGGCCCACCGCACTGAAGGAAGTCCTCCGGAGGGGATCGCGAACGTCACCACATTTCTTCTTTCCGACAAGGCCGGCTTCGTGACCCCAGACCGCACGAGCTTCAAGTGGATAACCTTGTATAGCCCCGCGATTGGCGTTGCCCCAGGGCTCTCGCGCCCGGGCTGCGCCACGCCAATCCGCGTACGTGCATGGGACTCAGCAAAGGGTGTCAAGCATGGAAAGGCCGAGGTGAAGTCGTTCCGTGCCTCGGGAGCCGACGGCCGCACCCGTCTTGACTCCTATATAGGAAAGCTCATTCGGAAGCTTGGCCAGGAGTCGGCGGGCGCCGTCTGAATCGAGCAGTGACCCTGGCTCGTCTGATGCGAGGCCGAGATGTACGTCCTCCCATTCCGCGCTGCGTTCAGTCGCCACCGGGGCCGCGCCGGAGAAAGCGAATGCACCCAGTCTGTCGCCGAGTTTCTCGACGTGCTCAAAGGGTGTCGTAGCGCTGCGTCCCTCGATGGCCGACCTGCCCCAGTTAACGAGATGTCGGATGCGCGGACCTCCTGAATAGGTCGCCGACTGCACGGCCACCACCTCTTCTTCGACGGTCAGATAGCCCTTCTGTGGCGCTTGGCCTGGTACCAGGGCGTCCGAGTGCTCGACAAGAAGTTCGATATCTCCCCAGTCCCAGCTGGCAATTTGGCTGAGGGAGTCGGTGAAAGCAGACACGCTGGAGCGGTCGGCGCGCGGAGCTGACTGTAGTGCAAAGGCGCGCACCGAAGTCCGCCCAAGCCGTTCCTGTAAACGGAGGGTCTCCATCCGGGCTGACGCGATGTCGCTTAGGGCCCGCTCGCGGCCGGCGGGGTCCTCCGAGGCCAAGCCATAGCCGTGGTCGGTTTTCGTGGCGGTCAGCGTGACTGACATCGCACTGACCGTGTTGCACCATCCGGGATCGAGAAGGTTGCTCAACCTGGCTAGTCCACGTGGGTGGAGTTGGCCGCCGAACACTGGCAGCTCGAGGCCACCGATGCGGGAGTCCGACCTGAGGGCCGCGTACCAAAGGTCCTCGGCTTCGTTGTCCTCGGTGAGGCCGACGGGGGCCGCGTTATAGGCGGAATAGACGATGACCGTCTTGGTCGATTTCGTTTCCTGTGAGCCAGAAAAATCTGAGAGTCGCGGCGAAGTCATGGCCCCTATGTTTCCCGTTTCCCCCGAGACCCCCTAGTTGCGTCCCGCTGGACAGGACGCTTCTCGCGCCCTCCTGCCGTGTGGAGATCCAGAGGAAGGCCCGTTTCCTGGCGGTGGCAGGGACTGGGACTCTGTGCCGGGTTGCCCGCTCCTTTAACGGGCACTTGATCCTGCAGTCTTCATTTTTTGTGCGATGAGATATCTGAAGGAGGCTGCAACGCCATGATGATGCTTAATGATTTTCAGGCCGCGACTTGCCTCGTGCGGCGGGTTGAGGCGCTGGGCCTGATTCCGGGCTCAGCACAGCAACATTGACCGGGATGGCAAACACACCCCATGGCCCGATCCTGTTGGCCAGGTAGCCGTTGAGCTTCAGCTCGCTTTACTCGGGGCGTTCCAGACAGAGGCGACCCGCTGAATGTCGTGCGGGTGGACGGCGACCCAGACGCCGAAGCGGAGCTCGTGGCCTCCCTGCAGCCGACGTCTGCAGCACGCACATTGTGCACGTATGCGCCGTCGAAGAGCTCATCCATCCCCCCGGACTCTCGTCGTCGGGGCGAGTCTACGCGGGTTATTAGCTACCAGTCAGCAATGTCCTTGGTGAGACAGGAACTATAGGATCGGGAAATGAAGATCCGTTTTCTGGCCCCGACCGTTATGGCATGTCTTATTCTGCTGGTCTCGACTGGTTGCATGAACGGGCCGAAGCCGGATCTCGGTGCACGCGATGCGACCGTCTCATCGGTCATGCAGGCTTTGCACGCCGCGGACAAGGACCAGCTAATCAAACTTTCTCAGCCTGGCCCGCAGTATGCCGACGGGTACGCGCAGATGATGATTTCGGACTGGGGTGGGGTGAAAGACTCCGGATACTCCACGTCCTATTCGTCCGAGGCCGCCCCGGAATTCGTCGCCGTGCGGGTAAGCACCCAGGACTCATCCGGGCGCCCAGCGGACGTTGAATTCGCACTTCGGTGGAATGACAGGACCTGGTTGTTGGACATCGGCTCTGACCTGAACCGGACATAGACCTCCGTCAGGACAACGCCGTACTTTTCAGCCGTGGGCCAGTTGGCCAGCCGTCGCCTTCAGTCGGCCACTCCGTCACCGTGTCGCCATGCCGGTGTGCCACCCTCCACTCGCCGTCGTCGCGGCGGCGTTAGCAATGGTGGTCTTGTCGGCAATGTACCTGGCGTTCCTGTTGCGCGTCCGCCATCACGACGGCACGTTCTGGGATGAGGAAGAGGCGGTTAGGGCAGATTGGGAAGGCCGCGGGCGGGCGCTGTAGCCAGGTTTGGATCGGAGCGTCCACTGCTCCTTCTGGAACGCCGACCGGGACAAAGCGTTCCTCGCCAGACTCCTATTCCTGCCATTCAGGCTTCGAACGGAGCAGGGCAAGAGCGTGTACAAGCTGCTCTGCTTTGCGATCGGATACGGGGACGCCCCAGTTCGTCTGAATGTAGCGACTAACGCGTGCTGCTACCTCAGCTGGAGAAAGTCCATTAGCCAGCCAGGACATGGCCAAGTCCGCCTCGGTGTCATATTCGTATACAGGGAACGCGACACCCCCGAACCCCAAGTCCGCAAGGTCCGTATCAACGAAGATGCGCCGCACGGCTCGGCGACGCTCCTTATCCCGCCGATTCATATCGGACTCCCATTAAGCTCTTCACCAGAGCCCACAATAATCCGTTCCGCGGAGCTGCCTCTTTGCTAAGTGGAAATCTCCAACGGACGGTCCTAGCTGTCCAGCAGAATGCACTAGACGTCGACACGGGCGGCGACTGGAGGCTGCAGGCCTCAGCCAACAAGAACTAGACCAAGAAGTAACATGGCCCCGGTCGCGCAAAAGAGCGCAATTCTCCTAAATGTCCTTTTTCGGTCCTGCAGCGTATGCGCGTCAGGTCCGCGCCGTATCGCCCTAACCAATTGCCAGCAACTGACGGCCACAAGGACGATCCCCGGCCAGAACAGCACGCCTTGATAAAGCGTCAACGTCATGCCACTTCCGCTGGTTCTAGCTGTCGTCTAATCGTTCCTTGGCTTGTTTGGTATCCCAGCGCTGTCGGGACCTGATCCCTTCCGCCGCACCGGCTGTCCCCGCGCCACCCTGCGACATAGGCCCTGCCTGGCAGGATTTTGGCTGGCAGAGGCCGGGGCTGTCCATCGGACTGCGTACACGATTCTTGGTCCTGTTGAATAGCCATGGCCGGACCATACTGTTCCTATGAGACCAAGGCTTGTTGGTTGCGCGGTCGTTGCCGTGCTCTCGGCGGTGTTGTCAGCTTGTACCCCGCCCCGGCCACCTGCCGGCGAATTGCCGCCAGGTCCTGGGGAGCAACAGTCCACAACGGCCGTGCCTGGAGAGCTTGTGGGCCGCGGGTTGGTGCGTCAGGAGGGAACCGGGCTGCCCGAATTCTGTATGGGTGGCATGGCCACCTCCGATCCGCCCTTATGTACTGGCCCGCCTCTCCGCGGCTGGGACTGGTCACTAGCGGACGGCGAAGAGACAGTGGCTAACGTAACCTACGGAGACTTCGTGGTCCACGGGACCTGGGACGGAACCAGTTTCACCGTCACAAGACCCCCACGAAGCATCTCGTCCAACGAATCATGGGGAGAACCGGATCCTCGACAGGATCCACGCCACCCTGGCGCCGGGACCAAAGCGCGCTTGCAGCAAATCCAACGCGAGATATGGGAGACAGAGCGACCCGTGGCAGACACGCTGGTCGAAAACGGTTACCTCTTCCGGTTCGTTCCCCACGACGACGGGTCGCTGCAGAAGGCGATGGATAAGCGCTACGGTCCGGGGATTGTCGTGGTCCGGTCCCAGCTCCGCCCTGCCGACTAAACCGACCGCATCCCCAACCCTAAAAGGGTAGGATCTGCACGAACCCGGGCTCTTCCATCCAGCGGGTGGTGAATGGGATTGGTAAGAGCTAGAACAACAATTGCAGAATTGCCCAGAGAATCGCGCCGTTGACCCGGCTTGCCTTCAACTAAGCAATATCCTAATTTAGGGTCCTCAGCCAGGGCCTGACCGGAGTGCTTGGCACGTGACGAGCGTCGGGTCATCAGGACCTTCGCCGCTGCTGGGATCTGAAGCTCGTGCACGCACCTGCACGGAAAACGCTAAACCATCAATTTTGCGGGAGTGGGGCGTCTCTTCCCGAATCTGGTTCCGCCGGCGCGGCCGATAACTTTCTGCCCCGTGGGGTATGGAGCAGAGCGCGCAACGTCTGGATGGTGTCGGCCTCCGCGGCCGTCTTGTCGTCACGGTAGCGCTTGACGCGTGCGAACCGAAGGGCGATTCCACCCGGATAGCGGGGAGAGTGTTGGACGCCGTCGATGGCGATCTCGACCACGGTAACCGGCTCGGTCCACACCGTACCGGCCGACCGCCGCAACTCCAACTCCTGGAACCTTTCGGTCTGCCATTGCAGCAGCGCGTCGGTGAGGCCCTTGAAAGTCTTGCCCACCATCACGTAGCCGCCGGGGTCGCCGAACTCGCCAACAGGGTCCAGGGCGCCGAGGTGCAGGTTCGACAGCAGCCCGGTGCGCCGTCCTGACCCCCATTCGCAGGCGAGCACCACCAGGTCGTAGGTGAGCACCGGCTTTACCTTGATCCAGTTCGAACCCCGCCGGCCGGCGGCGTAGGCCGAGCCTACCGCCTTCACGACCACACCCTCATGGCCGGCGGCCAGCGCATCGCGCGACACTCTCTCGGCAATAGCCGCATCCGCAGTGATTTTCCCCGGGATGCGGTGACCGGGGGCGATGCGCTCGAGCACGCCGATGCGTGTGGACAGCGGCTCGTCGAGCAGGTCGCGCCCGTCGATGTGCAGCACGTCGAAAAACCACGGATGCAGCAGCGTGGTGCGTGCCGCGTTCGCCCCGAACCGGGACATGGTCTCCTGGAACGGCCGGGGGCCGCCGTCCTCGTCCAGGGCTAGAGTCTCGCCGTCGAGAATCACATCGCGCACGGGCAGTCCGCGCACCACCTCCACCACCTCAGGCAGCCGGTGGGTCACTTCGGCCAGGGTGCGGGTGTAGATGCGCACGTCGTCGCCGGCACGGTGAACCTGGATGCGTGCGCCGTCGAGCTTGTATTCCACCGACGCTTCCCCCGTCGCCTCCAGCGCCTCGCTGGCACTGGCCGCGGTTGCGGCGAGCATGGGCTGCACGGGACGCCCGACGACGAGGCCGACGGCGTTAAGCTGGGCCGCGGTGCCCGTGATCGCCAGCAGGGCGGTCCCGCCGAGATCGCCGGAGAGCATCGCTGCGCGGCGTACGGCCTCGACCGGCCGGCCTGCGGCGCGGGCAACCGCATCCGTCAGTACTCCTTCGAGTGCACCGGTACGAAGTTCTCCGAGCAGCACGCCGGCGATGAAGGCCTGCTCTCGTTCGGTGGCTTCCGCCATCAGAGTCCGAAGGGTGGCGGCGCGTTCCACGGTCGAGCCAGCGCCTGCGGCTGCCTGCAGTCGGTCCAACGCAGCGTCGAGGTGGGCAATGGTGAGATTCGGCTCCGGAGCGGGCTCGCCCCTGGACGCCCGCATGGCGCTCCAGCCGATCCCGACTCGGCCCTGGCGAGGCTTTGCGGTGAGCAGGCCGACCGCCGTCGGGATGTCCGCGGGCTCGAGCCGGAGCAGCAGGTCTGCAAGTTCGTTGACCTTTGCCAGCCGGGAGCGGGTGGCCGCGACGGCTTCCAAGGTCCTCACGAGCACGTCGAGCAGCATGGCACCAGTCTGTCACGGCCGCTGGTCATGGACAGCGACTAGCGATTAGGCCCTGTTCCTGAATGGGCGCGTGGGAATCATCATCGCCAGCTGTTGCCCTCGACGGCGTCTACCGGACGCCGGGCGGCAGCGAAGAAGATACAGCACCTGCCATCCTGGTTGGTGGCATCTCCCTGCTGATGCCGTACGGCCTGGCACGCCACCTCGTTGCCGTCGTTGCCCTTCCGGGGGCGTTGGCCGGTGCAATTGGCGGTCTGGCGGACCGGGGAAACCGCCGCAGCCGGTAGCGATGCGGTACATCGCCCCGCTGTCGTGTGAGGGGGAAATTCGGTGTCAATTTGCGGGCTGACCAGGCTTTTCCTCCACGGGGCACCGTACGATGAGCACGTCTCATCACTCTGACATTGGGGGAAACCTTGAGCTATCCGCAATACCCGTCCCAGCAGCCCTACCCATCCCAGCAGCAGGCCTGGCAGGGCGAGCCGCCGCTCTGGGCACCGTACTATGGCGCGCCGTTCCCGGCGGCCGTGAAGCGGTTCTTCAAGAAGTACGCCACGTTCTCGGGCCGCGCCAGCCGCAGCGAATACTGGTGGTGGGCGCTGGTATCCATCATCGTCAGCTTCGTCCTGAACATCGCCATTAGTGTCGGCACGGCCGCCTCGTCGTCCTCGGGCCTGAGCAGCAGCCCGCAGCTCGGCCCGGGTGCCACGTTCGGGATGATCCTGCTCGTCATCTGGGGCCTGGCCACCATCGTCCCGTCCATCGGGTTGACGGTGCGGCGCCTGCACGACAGCAACAAGAGCGGCTGGATGGCCCTGCTCGGCCTAATCCCGTTCGCGGGCCCCATCATCCTGCTGGTGTTCGCGCTCCTCGGCCCCGACCCGGCTGGTCAGCGCTTCGACCAACCCGCAGGTTACTGACCACGGGGCAATCTAGTAGCCAGATGGCCCCGCTGTCACTGCTCGGCGCTGACGACCCGAAGAGTTTTTTCACCATCCGGGATAGATTGACCAAGGCCCCTGCTTCGGGAGTCCGGAGCAGGGGCCTTGGTTGCTGCATCTGGTGGGTCAGCTGAGTGCGGACGCGCCAGGCTCGAGGGTGTATTGCTTCGGCAGTTTCAGGGACCGTTCTGCCATGACGTCACGGAGCAGGTTCGGGTAGTCGGTGATGAGGCCGTCGACTCCGGTGTCCATCAGGGCACGCATGGTGGGCTTGTCATCGACCGTCCACGGGATGACCTGCATGCCCTTGGCATGGGCGCGAGTCACCATGTCTGCGGTCACGTAGGGCACGTAACCGGGCTCGGTGACTTTCCCGTTTTGGGGTGTGCCGTGGACCGGGGAGATGGCGTCAAAGCCGAGGGAAGCGGCCGCGTCCACGAGGTCACCGCCGAAGTCGTCGGCGTCGATCCCGCCCAGCCACGGTGAGGCGCCGGGCTGGCCGGCCTGCAGGAAGTCCTTATTGGTCAGGGCGACGGTGCGGATGCCCGGTTCACGTTCCTTCACCAGCCGCAACGCGCCCCAGTCGAAGCTCTCGATGGAGACGCGGTGCTGCATGTCGGCGGCTTTGATTTCGCGCAGGGCGACGTCGACGAATTGCTCCCGCGGTGCCGTCTGCTCTGGCGCGCCCGCCTCGACCTTGGTTTCGATGTTGAACCTGACCTGGGAGGCGCGGTAGCGCTTGGTCAGGTCGAAGACCTCGGCGAGGGTGGGCATCTTCGCGCCGGGTGAGGCCTGCTGGCCGGGGAAGCTGGTCAGGGTCTGGGAGCCGCAGTCGAGGCTGCGGACCTGGGCGAAGGTGAGGTCTTTGATGTACTTCCCGACATAGGGGAACTGCGGGTCGCCCGGCGTGACGGGGGCCGTGTCCTGGCACTTCTGTCCGCTAATCTTCCGGTCGTGGGTAATGACTTCCCGGCCGTCCTTGGTGATCTGCAGATCGAGTTCAAGGGTGCTCACGCCCACCTCGAGCCCTTTAGCAAAGGAGGCGAGGGTGGATTCGACGGTGAGGCCGATCCCGCCGCGGTGTGCCTGAAGGTCGAAGTGGTTGTCGGTGCCGTTGGGGTTGGTGTCGGCTGCCTGGGCCGGGAGGGTTGTTCCCAGTGCCAGGCTGGCGGTGAGGGCCGCCGCGGTGAGCAGCTTGGTGTACTTCATGGTGGTTCTCCAATGGTGATGGGGATGGGCGCCGGGAAGGGTTTTGCCCCGGCGGCGGGTGAATGGAGTCTGGTACTTACTTTCCGGTGTTGCCGTTTGCGGTTCGGGTGTCGGATGCGACGGCGCCGGTCTGTTCGTTGAGCAGGACCTTGTCGTTGCGCTGGTGGTGGAAGTTGAACATGGCATTCATCGAGCCGGCCGCAGCGTCGGCGGAGGCGTCCCCGATCTGGCCGGTGTGCCAGTTGTCTTCGATGAAGCGAAGGATGGAGGCCTGGTCGGTTTCGGTGTGGTCCACGAAGTTCTTCTTCGCGTAGGGGGAGATGACTACCAGGGGCTGGCGCGGGCCGGGGCCGCAGCGGTCAGCGTAGCCGCCGGCCATCGGGACGCCGCTGGCCGCGGCACTCTGGCACCATGCGGCGTCGTCGGCGAAGTTGGAGGAGTTCTTCACCTGGGCGGCGACGTGGTCGTACCAGCCGTCCGAGTCGTCGTAGGCCAGCACGACGGCGGTGTTGTCCCAGTTCGGGGAGTTCTGGATCCGGTTCACGGTGCTGGTGACGAAGTTCTGTTCGTCCACCGGGTCGGAGTAGGCGGCGTGGCCGTCCTGGAACGATCCGGCCTTCAGGAAGGACACGGCGGGGAGATTCCCGGTGTCCACCACTTTATTGAACGCGGTGAGGTCGTACTGGTGGTTCGCCTGGCCGTTGTGGCCGATTTCGGCGTCCGATGCCGGGGCCAGGTGGTGCGGGTTGGAGGTGGAGGCGTAGTACTGGAACGGCTGGTGGTGGGGGGAGTAGTCAACAACGCTGGCGCCGGCGGCGTTGGTGTGGCTGGACAGGCACGACGCCGGGCTGGCCGCCGTTGCCGCTGTGGTCGGGGTGAAGCCGCCTTGGAACCAGCCCCAGGACACTCCCTTGGTGTTGAGCAGGTCGCCGATGTTTTTGCCCGTCATCCCGGCGAGGTTGCCTGTTTTGGCGTGGCTGCTGTTCGAGCAGTCGTCGTAGACCGGGTCGGGGTCGTTGATGACGGTGCCCACGCCGTTCGCATCGGGCTGGCGGACGGCGCTGCTTCCGGACGCCGGCGTAGCCGCGGGCTGTCCGGTGGCGGTGTATTCGGTGGCCCCGTGGGTCTGGCCGGAGATGAGGTTCAGCGCGCCCGGGGTGGAGGGGCCGAAGACGGTGCTGAAGTGGTTGTCGCTCATGGCGTAGTTCTGGGCGTAGTTCCAGATGCCGGTGACGGTGTTGCCGTCGTAGTAGTCCATGGTCAGGCCGGGCCGCCCGTACTGGTTGGTGCCGCAGGCGTCGCGGCTGGTGAACTGGACGAACCTGTCCATCGCGCCGCCGTTGTAGGCCTTCTGCTCGGAGGAGTACCCGTGGTCCTGGTCGCAGGTGACGGCCTGCATGGGCGAGAGCCGCTCCGGCTGGACAGAGTTGGGATTGTTCGGCGCGAGCAGGCCCGCGTTGGCCAGGGTGTTGATGTCCTTCGGCGTGTCTTTCGCGGCGGTGAAGGCGGCTGCACGGGTGGCGCTGCCCTGCTGGGTTTCGCCGGCGGGGTTGGCCGCCTTGGGGTAGGTGGCGAAGTAGTGGTCGAAGGAGACATTCTCCTGGAAGATCACCACCACGTGCCTGATCGGCGTCGCCGTGTCCCGGTGAGGCTCGACGGCGGTGGCCGGGCTTGCGCCGAAGCCGGCCAGTCCGGCGGTGAGGGCTGAGACTGCCAGGGCTGCGGCGCCGGTGGCGCCGGCAATGCTTTTTCGGGTGAATCGTGGTGCTGGATAAGGCATGGGGAATCCAATCGTTCCTGGTGGGGGAGGAGAACCGGTGGACCGCCGTCGTACGTGACAACGGTGTCCGGTGAGGTTGGGCGTCCGGTGAGTGGGGCCTACTTGGCCGGGGTGACGTCGGCTTCGTAGGTGAGGATCTCGGTGCCGTTGCCTTCCTCACCGTTGTCCGGGGCCACCGTCATGGTGAGGTGGCTGCCGGCAGCGGTCATCTTGAAGGGGTTTCGCGTGGCCACATGCCCTGCGGTGGACCACTGCTGGAACGGCACATCGCGGACCACGTTGCGGGATTTGAGATCGATCATTGCCATGCCGCCGAGCTCATAAGTTGCCGCTGTGCCGCCGGCCGCAGGGGTCTGCGGGAGGTTGGTGACGCCGGCGCAGAGCATCTTGGAGTTGGGCACGTACTGGCAGTCCTGGTAGTCGACGAAGAAGTCCGGGTTCTGCCAGGTGGACAGCTGCCTGCCGTTCAGGTCCCATTCCGCGAACCGCCGCGAGCCCCAGGTGTTGCCCACCAGGTGGCCGGTCTGTTTGTCCATCACGATGCCGCCGAAGTGGTCTTTCACTTCGAACTGCTTGTGCACGGTCAGGGTTTTCGCGTCCACGCGGTAGATGATGGCGCTGCTGTTGGGCCGGTACTGGGCGACGGGCACCCAGACGTTGGTGCCGTCGAAGTCGATGCCGCCCGGGTGGTACATGTCGCCCTCTCCCAGGACGATGTCCTTTTGCAGGTTGCCAGCCTTGTCCATGACGAACAGGTGGCCGATGCCCTTGCCCGGGGTGCGGTCGAATCCGTCCTGCGGGGCGGCGAACTTCCTGGTCGGTTCGGTGATCTGGACGGCCGAGAGGAAGATGTGGTCCCGGCTGTAGGCGATCCCCTCCGTGTGGTACGTGGGGAAGTTCAGTTTCAGCTTGGACGTCCGGGTCCAGTTCGTGTTCCGGTCGACGCCGTCGAACGCGTCCGCCAGGGCCGTGTCGGTTACGTGGTGGTCGCCGGGGCCGGCGGTGCCGGCCTGCGGCTGGCCAATGCTGGCTGCGTCTTGGTTGCCGGCGGCCTGGGCGACGGCGGTGCCGCCGATCGCGGATGCGGACAGGATGATGGCCGCGGCGGCCGTGAGGATGCCGCGTGTACGGGTCGTGCTCATTGGGGGAGCCTCTCAAAGATGGGTCTTATCAAGAGCTCGCCACGTTACTGATGAGTAATTAACCGGACATGGCTGGTGGGTGAACTGCTGCCTACCGTGCCCCGACGGGTCTGGTAGTGTCCGGCCATCGATAAATTGCGGCGCGGTTCATCGGCGACGTCCTCCATGCGCGGGCCGGATTGCAGGAGTCCACACCTCCAGGCCGGGCCGGTAAATGAGGCGCCGGCAGCGACCGAACCCAAGGGTACAGTCGAGACCAGGCAGTCGTGAATCGACCAAACAATAAACACACGACCCAGCAATCCAGTTGACTATGTCAACCTGGTTCAGGACCACCCACGACCTTGAGGGCCAGCGCCAGCGAATGGGCGCATCATCGCTCACCGTTTTGCCGTCTGCGTCAAATCTGGGAACGGACAAGGACTGACCACTGTGCCGTCTGCCGCTATGTCTTCCGACGCTGGTCGGCTTCCTCCACCAGTTCTGTAATCCATGGCCGATGACCGCGGTGGAAGGCCAGCCCTTCGGGCAGGCCTTGGGCAGATGGGACGGACTTGGCAATGTCGACGGTAATCCGACCGCGGCCCAAAGGCGCGTTCGTGATGTGCACGTCGCCGTACGAATCCGGGAGGGCAGGATCCATCCAAAGTCCACCACGGGAAATGTGGGCGTCGTACCGCATAAGGCTCGTCACCAACATGATCGGGGTGGTTGCTGCCCAGGCCTGCGGGGAGCAAGCGGTTGGATAGGGCACGGGCTCGGAGAATTGGTCCCGACCGAAGCCGCAAAAGAGTTCCGGCAACCTGCCGCCCGAATACTCGGCCGCCTCCAGCAGGGCCGTAGAGATCCGCTGCGCCTCCGCCACGAAGCCATAGCGCATCAGCCCTGCCTGGATAATCGCATTGTCGTGTGGCCAGACCGAGCCGTTGTGGTAGCTCGCCGGATTGTAAGCACCCATGTCGCTGGCCAGGGTCCGCACCCCCCACCCACTGAACATTTCCGGAGACATTAACCGTTCCACCACCAGCGGTGCCTTGTCCTTATCGATGATGCCGAACAATAGGCCATGCCCCATATTGGAGGCGCACGCATCGACATGCCGCTTCATACCGTCCAAGGCAATGGCGTAATAGCCGCGTTCTGGCATCCAGAACTGCTCATTGAACTGTTTCTTCAACTTCGCCGCCCGATCCGCGAGTTCGTCTGCAAGGGAAACGTCTCCGGTGTCATACGCCATCCAAGCCCGGGCTGTAAACGCGGCATAGACATAGGCCTGCACCTCGCAGAGCGCAATGGGAGGTTCAGCCAGTCGACCGTCGGCGAAATTGATACCGTCCCATGAGTCCTTCCAGCCCTGGTTGATCAGCCCCTGATCGTTGAGGCGTTCATACTCGACGAAGCCGTCGCCGTCCTTGTCTCCGTAATCCCGGATCCAGTCCAATGCCCTATCGGCATGGGGCAGCATCTTTGCGATGGTCTCCTTAGCGAAACCCCAGCGGCTAACAGCTCCAAGCACATCGACGAAAAGGGGGGTCGCGTCAACACTGCCGTAGTAAGTGGTTTTTCCACCCAGAGCCAGTGCGCTTGAGACATCGAGCCTCACCTCATGCAGGATCTTGCCCGGCTCCTCCTCGCTCATCGGATCCACCACACGTCCCTGCCGGTCGGCTAAGGTCTGCAATGTGCCGAGTGCGAGGGAGGGGTCAACCGGCAGTGCCATTTCCGACGCCCACAGCGAATCCCGGCCAAACAGCGTCATAAACCAGGGCGCGCCAGCGGCCACGACTACCCTCTCCGGATGGTTCGGGTCTTCGATGCGCAGGGCGCCGAGATCGTCGTAGCTGCGCCGCAACGTTCGCTCGATGGAGCGGTTTCCCATGCGCAAAACCGGAATTTTGGCCACCCATTCCTGCCGACGCCGATCACGAGGGGACAATTCGTCTCCCTCGGCATGGACCAACGAGGCCGCTGAGCCCGGGCCGTCAACGACAGGCCTGACGGTGATGATCGTGCTCCAGGCGCCGCGCGGCGCGATGAACGCCTGGTATGTGAAGGTCTCGGACGCGACAACTGCGCCAGGGGCCTCGAAACGAACACCCTTCCGGATAGCCTGCCACACACCGCTGATGGTCAGGCCGTTGGCCTCCACCTTGCGGGTTTCGTCCCAGTGTCGATGGATCCGCGCTTCCTTCACTTCAAAAAGATCTGCGAAATCGGACTCCACCCTCAGAGAGATCACGCATTCGGCAGGTTGGGGAGAGCAGTTGCGGACGGTGACCTTCTCCTCGAGGCCAGCCCCCACTTCCCGTAGCCGCTCCACGATCAAAGGGCTATCCGCATATCCGTCCGAGCGAGCAACTCGACCGGCAAACAACGCCCGGTACGGCTCCTTAGTCTCCGCGGCCAAGGGTTCGAGCGACTGGCCGTTAATGGTCAGCATCCAGCCGGAGAGGATGCGGGTGTCCTGAACAAAAAGACCATGGGGATAGTCCTGATGGATGTCCCCGTTGGGCAAGGAGATGCAGAAAGATGATCCTTCGACCAAAGTAACCGACCCGGGACCAAGAGGTCCGGCCGCCGTATCAGCATTCCATCCAGCCATTCCGGCTCCCTCAAGAGCTGCCTCCAGCACGCGTTGGCGGTTCAAGTGATGGTGTCGCCGCCGATTCTTCAAGCGACGCTACTCTTGCCCGCCCTCCGATGCCACAGCTGCGGCACATCCATGCTCTCCCCGACTCCGTGCGTCACCCAAGCCTGTGCTGAAACTACGGACACGGCGCAGCCGCCGGATTTCTGTCTGAGCGAGCGGACAACACATTACGAGAGCGCACTAGCGCGGAATCACGGTCCGGTTGTTTTGGAGAAGGACCTTCCTTCGCAGTGCCATCGGACGGCGTTGCGTAGTGCGGCGCATTCGGCCTCCCTGCCGACCGCCACCAGGTACTCGGCGGTGTAGGTGTGGTCAACGGCGATGAGCTGCTGCGAGGTGATCGGGCCTGCATCGAGTTCGGCATTGACGTAGTCGGCCGTGGCGCCCACGATTTTCACTCGCCGATCGTAGGCCTCAATCGGGATATCCCCAGTGATCGCACGGAATAGCAGGTCGTTGAGGCATTGCCCGAACTTGGACACCATGATCAGGATCCGGAGTTTGCGGCCGTGCGGTTCCAACTGCCAGTCCAAGGTCAGCACGTAGGGGCTCCGGATACCGCTGCGGGCCCGGCGATGGTCCGCCGGGCCCGCAGGGGACGCTAGTCAGCGCAGAGGATCCAACCGCGAGCCAGCGAGCGGTGGGAAGGCGCGGCAGGTCAGATGGCCGCCGTCTCCAGGTCTTCCGAACCGGAGACGGAGGCGCCCTTGCTGCGGTTCACCATCAGGCCGAGAAGGTCGAAGACCAGCGTCGCCGCGGCAACGGTGGTGATGTCCGCGTGATCGTAGGCCGGAGCGACCTCGACGACGTCGGCGCCAACGATGTTGATGCCGTTCAGACCGCGCAGCAGCGCCAGCAGTTCGCGGGAGTGGAGCCCGCCCATCTCCGGAGTACCGGTGCCTGGCGCGTAGGACGGGTCCAGGACGTCGATGTCGATGGAGACATAAACAGGGGTGTCGCCGAGGCGGTCCTTGACCTGCTGGATCGCGGCCGGAACGCCGATGATGTCCAGGTCCGAGCAGCGGATGATCTGGAAACCGAACTCGTGGTCGCGGAGGAAATCGTCACGGTCGTAGACCGGTCCGCGGATGCCCACGTGCATCGAGGAGTCTTCAACGAGGAGGCCTTCCTCAAATGCCCTGCGGAAAATGGTTCCATGCGTGATCGGCTGGTCGAAGTAGGTGTCCCAGGTATCCAGGTGTGCGTCGAAGTGGAGCAGGGCAACCGGGCCGTGAACCTTGTTCAGTGCCCGCAACATGGGCAGGGCGATGGTGTGGTCACCCCCGATGGAGATGAGGCGCTTGCCTTCACCATCGCAGTCCGCGGGGCCCTGGAGCAGCGGCAGCGCCTGCTCTTCGATTTCGCGGACTGCCCGGGTGATGTCGTAGGGGGTGCAGGCGATGTCGCCAGCGTCCACGACCTGGACTTCGTACACGGGCTCAACGTCCAGCTCCGGGTGGTATCCGGGACGCAGCAGCCGGGACGCTTCACGGACGGCGGCAGGACCGAACCGTGCGCCGGGCCGGAACGAGGTTCCGCCGTCGAACGGTACACCGACGATGGCGATGTCGTAGTCCGGGACCCGGTCGATTTGGGGCAGCCGGGCGAAGGTGCCCAGGCCCGCATAGCGGGGAACCTTCGTTGCGTCGACGGGGCCGATGGGCTTATGCGTGGTCATGAGAGGGATCCTTCAGTTGCTTTGCTGTTTGCCGGCGATGCCGGCGTCTTTTCAGTGGTGAGTTCCGCGAGGGACCTGTTGGCGGTTTCCGGCGCGAGCAGGAACGTCGCCAGCAGGCCCACCAGGGAGATGACGGCGCCGATGAGCAGCGAGCCGGCGGCGCCGAAACTGAGGATGGCGACCGGCATCAGGTAGGTACTGGCTGCGGAGCCGACCCGGCTGATGGCGGTGCCGAAGCCCACAGCCGTGGCACGGACTTCCGTGGGGAACAGTTCGTTGGGGTAGACGACCTCGAGGAAGCTCGAGGCGCCCGAGGCCAGCGCAAAGATGGCCAACGCGATGAAGAGCGGGGCAGCCTGGACGTTGGGGATGAAGGCCGGGATGGCGAGGGCCACCACGATGATGCCGAAGCTCCACAGGAGCAGCTTGCGGCGACCGATCTTCTCGACGAGCCACAATCCGGGGACACCGCCGACGACGAACAGCATGGAGATCAGGAACGATCCGCCGTAAAGGTTCGCGTCACCGGTCATGCCCATGGATCCGAGGAGGTCAGGGGCGAAGGTGTACACGGCGAAGAGCGGGATGACCTGGGCGGTCCAGAAGATGGAGACGAACAGGGTTCGCTTCCAGAATTGGCCCCGGAAAATGTCCAGGAACTTGACCTGCTTGGCCGGGCCTTCACTGTCGGAAGCGATATCGGCCAGGCCGTACTGCTGCCCGTAGACCTTCTTGATGACCGCGTCTGCCTCGTCCCGGCGGCCGCGGGAGAGCAGCCAGCGCGGGGACTCGGGCGTGCCGAGCCGGAACAGCAGGGTGATGATGGCGAAGATCGCCGGGCTGGCAACCATGACCCGCCAGGCGTCGGGCCCCACGTCACGCAGGAGGTAGCCGACGGCGTAGGCAACGGCAGCGCCGATGGCCCAGACCACGAACGTGGCACCGAGGAGGCGGCCGCGGTGCTTCTTGGGAAGGAACTCCGCAAGCAGCGACGTGGCGATGGGGTAGTCGGCTCCGATGGCCATCCCCAGGAAGAACCGGCAGAGAACTACCTGCCAGATCTCGGTGGCGAAGCCGTTCAGCACGGAGAACACCGCCAAGGCGATGAGGTCGGCAATGTACATCTTGTGCCGGCCGATCTTGTCGGTGAGCCACCCGAAGACGCCACCACCGAAAAAGATACCCACCAGACTGGCCGCGCCCACCATGCCGATTTCGGCCGGGTTCATGTGCAGACCGGGAACCATGGTGATCAGGGCAATGCCGATGATTGACAGTGCGTAACCGTCGATGAACGGCCCACCCGAAGCGAAGAACGTCAGCTTTTTGTGGAATTTGGTCAGCGGGGCATCATCAATGAGATTGCTCGTTGCGCTCATTGCAAACCCTCTCTCGTGAATGCTCATCATTGAGCGGGGAAGTTTCAGTGACTTAATTCTTCGTGACCAGCGTCACCGCGTACACCCGCAGATTGACTACAAATAACGGAAGCGCCTATACATGTGTATAAGCGGCTGTGGGGCGCCCTCGCCCTTCGGATTCGTGAACAGGAAGGGCTCCGCATGGCGATCACCGTGGCCGAATTGCTGGCCGAACCGCAGCTCGGACTGACTCTTTTGGCGGGTGCTGACGGCACGGCCAACCGCATCACCTGGGCCCACACGTCTGACTTGCCAAGGTTGTGGGAATGGGTCACCGGCGGCGAGCTGATGATGACCAACGGCCTGTCTATCCCGGCCAACGACCAAGGACAGGTTGAGCTCGCCGAGGCGCTCGTGAAAGCAGGCGCCAGTGCCCTGGCCATCGGCGAGAAGATGCACGCCCCCGATCTTTTGCCGGCGTTTCTTGAGGCCTGCGACCGGCTTCCACTGCCCGTGATCAACGTCCCCTATCCGCTGCCCTTCATTGCTATTGCCCGCTCTGTGGCCGAGGCATCGCTGCTCGAGGAATCCCGTCGGCTGCGCCAGACGGCCCGCATCTACGATCTGCTTCGCATTGCGGGCACGTCGGAAGACCATTCGCAGAGCCTGCTTCAGGGACTTGCAAGTGAGCTCGACTCGCAACTCTTTGTTATGGTCCGGGGGTGCCTCCATCCGTGGTATCCGGGCGGCCAACGATTGCCCGGATCGCTTAACAAAGACCTGGCACAGCTGAGTGGCCAGACACCCACCATGAGCAAGAAGTTTCAATGGCATTACCTCCGGGACAGGCACGTCCTGTTGATGGACATTCCGACGCACCCTAACGCCCTGCTGGTCGTGCTGCCGAACGCAATACCCCACCCGGACCCCGTCGTCCTGCTGCATGCAGCCACGGTTCTGGGACTGGAACTGTCACGCACCGTTCTGGCATTGGAAAATCAGCGGCGGCTGGGGGCAGAATTCCTCCTGCAGGCCATCGAGGGACGCCTCGGGATAGCGGACGTCGAAAGCCGCCTTGCCGATTTTGAGGTTCCCGCCCGTGAATTCCTTCTTGTTTCGATTTCTGCAGACGACGGGGAAAGGCTGGCAAACATCCACGTCGAGCTGTGGCGTCACGGCTATCCCACGGCGTGCTTCCGCCGTTTCAACACCCTTCATCTGGCTGTCTCCGCCGACCTGACCGATGATCTGTTGATGCACTCCGTCGGGTCGGGTGTCAGAATCGGGATCAGCAGACCGTCAACTGCCGCCGGAATCCAGCGAGCCCTGCAGGAATCACTGTGGGCCCTCGGGACAGCAGCCGGCACCGGCGAGAGGCTGGTCAGCTACGCCGAAGGCCCCTCCTGGATGGGGCTCACCAGCTTCGAGGAAGGCAACGCGCTCGTTCAGAGGTTCCTGGGCCCGATTTTCGAGTACCAACAGGGAGAGCACGGGGACCTCATCGTCACACTGAAAACCTTCCTGGACACCCAGAGGTCGTCGCAGAAGACCGCGGCGGCCCTCTTTACCCACCGGCAGACAATCATCTACCGGATGCGGAAGATCAGCGAGCTGACCGGCCTGGACATGACCGAAACATCCACCCTGTCGCAGCTATGGTTCGCCCTGCAGATCCACGAGGCCATGCAAACGCAGACCCCTTCGCCGCCCGGACATAGCCGACCAAAGGGCTAAGCAGGGTCCGCACTCTCGGGAAGAGGGGCTAGCATGCCCCGTACTGCACGGCGACGTAAATAGCGCCAGCCAAGGCTCCGGCGCAAGTGATCGACACAGCCCAGGTCTCCAGCCGAAGCCGGCCCCGTCGTTGCCGCCGCTTACGCTTGTTGCGCAACACACCCTGGGCATCCGGCGAATCGGCGGGTTGCGTTCGATGCAGGGGACCTGGAGCAGCCCGCCGATCGGATCGCAGGTCAGGCCGACGTTGTGTTCCATGGTGATTTTGGCGGCGTTCTCCACCTGCGCCGGGGTGCCGCCCACGACTCTGGCCAGGCCCGCTGCGGCCATGGAGGACGCCGAGCCCACCTCGCCTTGGCAGCCGACCTCGGCCCCGGAAATGGCCGCCGGCTCGTTGTAGAGCGCCCCGACGGCACCGGCGGCGAGCAGGAACTTGACCACGACGTCGTCGCGGTCTTTCTGCGTGGCCTGGTCCATGCCGGGGCGAAGTTCAGGGCATAGTAGAGCACAACCGGGATGATCCCGGCGGCGCCGCTGGTCGGTGCGGTGACCACGCGGCCGCCGGAGGCGTTCTCCTCGTTGACCGCCAGGGCGATCAGGGTCACCCATTCCTGCCAGTACTAGGGGTCCCGGTCCTTGTCCTCCTTGAGGAGGCGTTCGTGCCAGCCGGGAGCACGACGGCGGACCTTCAGTCCGCCGGGCAGCAGCCCCTCGCGCTTCAGGCTGACCTCCACGCAGGCTTCCATCACGGAATAGATGTGCAGCAGGCCCGCCCGGATCTCCTCCTCGGACCGGGAGGCGCGCTCGTTGACCAGCATGACCTGCCCGATGGACAGGCCCCCGGGCGGCGCAGTGACCCAGCAGTTCCGTCGCAGTCCTGAACGGCAGAGGCAGTTCGGCCTTGGACTCGTCCAGCTCGTTCTGGGCCGAGGAATCCGGGTTTTAGCTAATTGGGGTGTACCTTTGCCTCGCATCGCCCGCCCACGGTTAGCTGTTCCCTTCAACCTCGCCCTGGTTTTTTGTTCGGCGTCCTGGCTGAGTCCCGTTGGTGCCTAGACCACGACCTGACGTTGGCCTATGGTTGGGGCATCAACGGTCGTTGGCCGGGTGGAGCTCCACTGCGGAGGTGCATCATGGGTATCATTTCTTCCGGTTTCCGTGGACGGCGGTCCGAGAATTCTGCCCTGCCTCCCGGGCAGCATGAGACTCAGGACTTTCCCGTGCTTACCGCCGGGCCTGCTCCGCTTGTCCCCATTGACGAATGGGAGTTTTTCATCGCCGCGGAGAATGGCCGGCGGCTCTCCTGGTCCTGGAGCGAGTTCATGGCCTTGCCGCAGGAGGAAATCACCAAGGACATTCACTGTGTGACCAGTTGGTCAAAACTGGGAACAGTGTGGCGTGGAGTTTCATTGGACACGCTCTTTGAAAACATCGAAACGGCCAGCGATTTCGCCACTGCGCATTCCTTCGGCGGTTACACCACCAATGTTCCTCTGTGGGATCTCTTGGGCGGCAAGGCGTGGGTTGTGTGGGAGTTCGGGGGCGAACCGCTTGCGCGGGCCCATGGCGGGCCGGCGCGGCTTTTGGTACCACATTTGTATTTCTGGAAAAGCGCTAAATGGATTCACGGTTTGGAACTGACAGGGGAAGATGTTCCCGGTTTCTGGGAATCGAATGGCTACCATCTTCACGGTAATCCGTGGCGCGAGGAGCGGTATTCGTGAGGCCGGTGCCGTGAGCACCGTATGGCGTGTCGCTGAGGTGGTCGGCGGGTCCCTGGAAAACGCCACGGCCCGGACCATTAGGCTGCGCGTGGATGGCTTGATGGGACATCTGGCCGGCCAGCACATTGACGTCCGCCTCACCGCCGACGACGGGTACACCGCGATCCGTTCGTACTCGGTGGCATCCGCCAGCGCGGATGAGCATCTGGAAATCACCGTCGACGAGCTGCCCGACGGCGAAGTGTCGCCTTACCTTGTCCGGGACCTGGCCGTCGGGGACCGGATGGAAATCCGCGGGCCGGTGGGCGGCTGGTTTGTCTGGCGGCCCAGCAACGGTAACCGGGTGCAGCTGATCGGGGGAGGGTCAGGTGTGGTGCCGCTGATGTCGATGATCCGCGCCCATCAGGCTTCCAGCAATGTGTCGCCTTTCAGGCTGCTCTATTCCCTCAAGTCCCCCGAGACGTCGCTTTACCGCGACGAGCTGTATCAATTGGATCAGGAATCAGCCACGCTGATGGTTGACTACGTCTATACGCGTTCGACGCCGGAGGGCTGGCCGGTCGCGCCGGCGCGCCTTACGGCGGACGCCCTTTTGGGCAAGATCTTCCCGGCTGAGGAGAATCCGGACGTATTTGTGTGCGGCCAAACGGTTTTCGTGGAGACCGTTGCGGACTGGCTGGTGATGGCGGGCTACTCGCCGGAGTCGATAAAGACCGAACGGTTTGGCGGGACGGGAGGTATCCGGTGAACGGCGCCGACGATTTCGTAGTCCCCGACTCCGAGGACCAGGACCTTGCAACATCAGCCCATGACCCGATCGCGCATGTGGACGGGAACGCCACGGCCGGGGCCCTGTCCGAAGTGTTCCGGATCGACATCATCGCTGCGCTCGGGCGCTGCAGGCACTGCGGCTCAGTCAGGGCTTTCGGCGAGGCCATGGTCTTCACCGACGCTCCCGGGATCGTGGTGCGCTGCCGCGACTGCAAGGGCGTGCTGCTGAGGCTGGTGGAAACCCCAACCCAGTATTGGCTGGATTTGAGCGGCCTCAGTTACCTGGAGATCGACCGCGAGGAGTAGGCAACAGGAACTCTTGGTCTCGCCCGAGTCACGGCTCCTCCTCCTCCTTCGCGCCTCGGGAACGCCGACACGCGTGATTCCATCGAACTCGGAGTTAAGATTTCGGTCAGCAGGGGAGCGATTCCCGCCGGGCCTGGCTTGGGGCAGGTACTGGCCGCCCTTCCCGGCTGATTCAGTAGTCGCCGGCAACTACAGATTTGGGAAATTGACTGGCGCCCCGAAGCGCCGGCCCAGGGGCCGCTCCCACGGAAGGGCCCTCTTCCGTCCCGGATAGCCGCCAGGCTGCTTCGCCTGGCGCTGCCCTGTGCGCTGGCGTTACGGGGCTTTTTGCTGTCGGGCCGATTGCTTCGCCTACGTCAACACTGGAAATGGCGACGTTTTCGGAGGAATCGCAGAGCGGGGAACGTTAGACGTGGTGCATGAACGCCGTTCCGACCCGATGGCGCAACGGTGTCGGGATGCGACCACTATCCCAGACCGCCACTGGTGTAAGTGGCGCCAGCCCATCGCAGCAATTCAAGGGACTGGGGCAGTTCGATGCTTCGGCTGTCATGGGCTCGTCGACGGCTTTTGGCTCAAGAGGTGCATCGATGTGACCTTCGACGAGGATGACGCAGAGGCGGCCCGGTGTGCAGTGCGTCCCTTTACGGGCGGACAGTCTGTCGGGCTTCTTCTGGACGTCTCCGGGACCACCTATATTCACCCAGCTGCCATCCAGGATCACGGCACGGTGGTTCCTGCCGCCGTTCGGCCATCCTGGGCCGAACACCAGCGGACAGGTCCTCGCACACCGTATCCTCCGACTGCAGCTTCCCTGCCCGGGCAGGTACTTCACCGAAGAGCTCGAAGCCGTTCAGTGGCTGGAGAAGGTCATCATGTTGGGGTTATTCCGCAACGACCGAAGATGTCTTTCGTCTGCGGGTGGAAAAGCGACGGGAGCCAAACTGGAGGTCGGTCCCGAACTCTTAGCGGGCGTCGGGGTGGTTTTCGTCTGACTTCATTTCTATGAGCTGGATGAGATTGCCGCAGGTGTCGTCGAAGACTGCCACGACAGCGGTGCCGACGTCAGTCGGCGGCTGGGTAAACACCACGCCCCTGCTGGTCAGCCGGGCGTGCTCGGCCTCGATGTCCTCCACCGCGAATTGCGCGAGGGGAATGCCGTCTTCGGCAAGGGCATCCCGATAGGGCTTCACTGCGGGGTGGCCCGAGGGTTCCAGCAGCAGCTCGGGACCGTCAGGCGACTCGGGCGACACAACGGTAAGCCAAAAGTCATCGCCGAGGGGGATGTCATGGCGCTTGGTGAAGCCGAGCACGTCGGTGTAGAAGGCGAGGGCCGCCCGCTGGTCGTCGACGAACAGGCTCGTCAGGGCAATTTTCATTGTTCGGTCCTCTTTCTGGTGGGCCATCGATCGGTGACCTGGGCGAGTGGCTCGGGGTTGAAGTAGTGGAACTTGGCACGTCCGTGGCGCTCCGTCACGATGAGACCGGCAGACTCGAGCACGCCGAGGTGCTGCGAGACCGCCTGACGCGTAAGGCTTAGACCATGCCGCATCGTGAGCAGGGAACAAATCTCGAACAGGGTCTGGCCGTCACGTGCTGACAGTTCGTCGAGAACAAGGCGTCTCGTCTCATCGTCAAGAGCCCGGAACACATCAGCCATGGACATACTTTAGGCAAGTAGCAGCTTGCATATCAAGTGTCCGAGCCCTCACCGATGCCGCGAACGGTGCTTTGCCGCGAACGGTGCTTTATCCCGGCAGTTCTGGCTCTGCCTAACGAATAGGGCTTTTGGCGGGAAAGATCCGCCGTGGTCAGGGCGTCCCATGGCCCGCGCCAAGAATCTCGTCGAAGCCAGTCGCCGCTCTCGACGCCGTGCCTCACAGTATGTAGGGTGGCTGCCCGAGACTGAAGGAAAGCACACAACGTGGAACTGCGATTCGCAAACGATCCCCATCGGATGAACTGGCTTCGCCCGGACTACCCCTACGCAAAAGTGTCCCTTCCTGAGCCGTTTGAGAACCCGGGCGGTGCCCCTAAGCTGGATGCGCAGGTGAGCACGACGTTCGTTGGCGACGAACTGAGGACCGAGATAACCCTCACGAACCTCAGCGACCGCCCGTTCTTCACCAGGGTCGATGACATAGGGATCTCCCTGCCGCTCGAAGACCGCTACGACGACCCTCAAGCGATAGGAACCCGGCGCTGCAACGCCCAGGTCTTTTGCGGCGGCTCATCAAGTTTCGTTCTTGCACTGCGGATGGGTGGTGAGGCTCCCCATCTGGGGCTCGTCCTCACCGAGGGCAGCCTGTCGGCTTACAGCATCGAGCGGGACGCCACTAGGGAGAGCAACGATCGTGGCTGCTTCATCCTGCATCCATCGCCGCTTGTCCTGGAGCCCGGAGAGCAGACCAGGGTTTCGTGGTCGATTTTTCCCTGCCTGGACAAAAAGGACTTTTTTGTCCAGGCAGGACGGCGCAGCCGCTTCGTTCGGGCCGAGTGGGACCGGCATGTCCTCTTCGTCGGAGAAACAGCCCGGCTTCGTATCGAAGCATCCTTTCCGCCGTCCCAGGTGACGGTCAACGGCGTTCCGGCCCAACGGGAGCCGGATGGCAGTTTCACTGTTGAGTTCGACGTGAACGAGCCGGGCGAACGGGAAATGGTGGTGCGCGCCGGCGACCGGACAGTCCACACGCGGATTCTGGTAAAGGACCGTTTCGATGACGTTCTGGAGCGCCGTTGTGACTTCATAGCCAGGCATCAGCAGTACGACGGATCGATCGACAACCTCCGCGGCGCCTTCCTCACGTACGACAACGAGGAAGACCACCGGTACTACAACCACGTCAACGACTACAACGGCGGCCGCGAGAGGGTGGGCATGGGTATCTTGTTGGCCCAGTACCTCTGCGCAGTGAGGGACGGGATCATCGAGGTGACTGACCGTCTCGTCCCTTTGCTGGTGCGCGAAAGCCTCGACAAATACGCCGCGTATGTCCGGCGCGAACTAATTGACGAGGAGTCCGGAACCTCCTTTAACGACATGGGCCGTGACGGCAGCTACAAGCGTCTCTACAACGCGCCTTGGTATGCCTCATTCTTCCTGGAACTGCACCGGCTCGACGGCAACCCGGAAGACGTCGTCGTCGCCTACCGGATCATCGCAAGATTCTACGAAGAGGGCGGCGGCCGGTTCTATCCCATCGAACACCCCATCTCTGCCCTGATGAATGCTCTCGAGGCACTTGGTCTTCCCAGCGAACTGGCGGCGGCCCGTGAAAACTTCGTCAGACATGCGGATGCCATCGCCACAGTTGGCACCCTCTATCCGCCCAGTGAGGTGAATTATGAGCAAAGCATCGTAGCTCCCGCCGCGGACATCCTGCTCCAGGTCTACCTGCTGACCGGCGAAGAAAAGTTCCTCAAGGCAGCCCGCGAGCAGATAAAAATTCTCGATCAGTTCAATGGCGTGCAGCCGGACTACCATCTGCGCGAGGTTGCGGTGCGCCACTGGGACGGGCACTGGTTCGGCAAGCGGCGGACCTATGGCGACACCTTCCCACATTATTGGAGTGCCTTGACTGGGAACGTGTTCTCGGCTTATGCCGCAATCGCCAACGACCCGGAGTACGCACGCCGCGCCGACGCATCGCTTCGCGGTGTACTGCCGCTAATCTTCGACGACGGACGTGCGGCCTGTGCCTACGTGTACCCGCTGCTCATCAACGGACAGAGAGCGCAGTACTTTGACCCCTACGCCAACGACCAGGACTGGGCGTTAGTCTTCACCCTCCGCTCGCTGCACAGGTAAGCCGAACCCGCGTCCAGTCACGCGCGGCGTCGTGCCGCATGGGAAGCACCAGCATCGCGCTCCTGGCAAATGGTGTCCCCAGAGCACAGGAAAGCCCGGGCGCTAGGGGGTAGACGGCTCGTTCCAGGACCACACACTGCCTGCTGACCACCGCCAGCGACTGTGCACACTACCGAGCACCGTTTGCCTTCTGCGCGGCCAGCTCGCCGGTTCCTGTCGCGCATTTGCGCGGCGTTCCCTGGCGGGGCAGGTCACGGCTAGTGGTTCCCGAACCAGGAAGTTCGGGGCCTGCTGATTTTTCAGCCACACGCACCCTGTGCCATTGCGGTTCCCGTTTTGGTGTCTACCCCGATATCGCAGATGTAGTCGTTGCCGGCGGGGGCGGCGTAGTTTGTCCGTGTTGCAGTGTGTCCGACCCGCCGTGTCTTTGTGGGGTCGATGTCCCGTCGGCTCACCGGAATCACCATAATGTAGCTGAAGAGTTCCGGCGCGCACCACGGCGGTGATAATTAGGTGGCATCGGACTTCAATGAAGAATGGCGCGGACTATCGTCTGAGCATGGTCCGGTGAGACGCGCCGCGCGCATCGAGGGAGAGCAACGAGATGAGACCACTTCGATATTCCATCAACGTCACGCTCGACGGCTGCTGCCATCACGAGGCAGGCCTTCCTCCGGACGAGGAATCGATGGACTATTGGACCGCGGAGATGGCGCGAGCGGATGCACTGTTATTCGGCCGTACGACCTACGCGATGATGGAGTCGGCGTGGCGGAAGCCGGCCACGGGTAAATGGCCTGACTGGATGGATGAGTGGGAGATCCCGTTCGCTGAGACCATCGACCAAGCGAAGAAGTTCGTCGTGTCGAGCACGCTGAGCCAGGTCGATTGGAACGCCGAGCTGGTGAAAGGAGAGCTGGGTCCAGCGGTTGAACGGCTCAAGCAAGCGCCAGGCGAAGGGCTCTTCGTGGGTGGAGTGACGCTCCCGCTGGCGTTGGCAGATCTGGGACTGATCGACGAGTACGTCTTCCTTGTGCAGCCTGTCCTCGCCGGACACGGGCCTTCGTTGCTCAACGGTTTGCGCGAGCACATTCGGCTCCAGCTCGTGGATCGCCATGACTTCCGGTCGGGGGTGGTCGCCCTACGATTCCGGCCCCTGCAGTGACGGCTCGACCAGAGTTGCCCTGACACACCATCAGCTCTTCGCTGTCGCGGCCGCTGCTCGCAAAAGTTGCCGTGGAGCTTGCGGAAAAGACGGGCGCACGGATGCTTCTGCGCACGGCTAACCGGTCGCAAAACTCTCTCCGACGGCTGAACGGGGCGATCAGCGCCCTGAAGTTCGGGGGCCATTACGGAAGTCCGTACGACCTCAATCCGGTCGACCGCTTAACGAAAATTGAGCACCTCGACGAGGCTGGCCTCACCAGGATGGCTCAGCGCGTCGCCAGCGGTGACTCCAACCTGTGGTGCCGGGAATACGAATCCGGGGTCTCGGACGACCCCGAAAACCACGTCATGGAACAGGACTTGTACCAGTGGACGGCCGACACCGGCAGCTACCCCGAAGAGCAGATAGCCATCGGCTTTGAGAACGGACTCCCCGTGACCGTGGACGGCCGCACTATGGACCTTGGTGCGGTCATTACGAGCTCAATCATCGCGTGGGGAAATTCGGCTCGGACGCTATAGCGGCCTGGAGCATCTCGACCGCGGCGAAAAGGTCCTCGCGGTACGAGAGATGCCGGCGGCCTGGATCCTCCCAGGAACGATGCGGCATCTGGAAACGGCCTGCCTCAGTGAACGGCTCATCCGGGAAAAGATGGATTCATGCTCCGGATGCCCTGTACCTTCGTGACCGCGAAGCCTGGGGGCTGAATCCGTGCGCACCGAAAAGGGAGTCGTGATGCGCTATCGGCTGCAAAAGACCGAGGCAGCGATCGGCTGCATTCTTGGCGTGCTGCTGTCGACCGTCTTTACCTTCGAGACCTTCGGCATTGCCGCGACCAGTGCGACCAACGCCGGGCTGATCATCAGCCTGACCATCGTGATGACCCCCGTCCTGGAAATCGTCGTCGGCAGGCGGAAGCTCAGCAGGCTGTTCTATCTGGCCGCGGTGATCGCTGGGGCTTGGGTCTACTTCCTCGCCACAGGCGGTGCAGCAGCATCGTTCGGGTCTGGCGATCTGTTGATCTTGCTGGCCGCCGTGGCACGGGCGGTCCACGTGACAGGGCTGCACCGGCTCTCGGCAGGACGAAGCATCGATTCGCTAAACCTGACCTTCGTCCAGATGACCGTTTTCCCGTTCCTTATTCAGATGTGGGCGGTTCGCAAGACTTCCCCGACCAGAGTGAGTCTCTTGCTCGGCACGGAACCGGTCTGGGCTGCAGTCATCGGTGTAGCACTGGCCGGCGACGTCCTGGGCCCAATTGGAATCTTCGGTGTTGTGCAGGTGCTGGTTGGCACCACGTGGGGGCAGCTCCTGGAACTAAAGACCCTGCCTGCTGCCCCGGTTACCACCCGTGAACCTGAAGAAACCCGCACACCGACGGCATAGTCGAAAACGATCCTCAACGGGAATCTGAACCCGTAGAGAAGCAGCCGGTCCGGACTCTCACCGGACCGGCTGCTCCCTCTTTACTGGCCAGGCGCAATTGACTCCCTTGTGGCGATCAGCTGCAAGTTCCCGGGGTGTGGCGCCACCTGACAGGAGTGGACGGCGAATGGGCCGCGATCGCTCCGGCCGTGAGCCTGCTGATCCGAACCGTTGCCATGGCATCCATGGTGTTTCTCATGATCAGCCCTCCCCGCCAGACAACACCCGGCGTGTCAGCCAACAGTGGATCACACCGTTACTCAGACAGTCCCGGTTTTGTGGTGGTGGGGAACATGACTTAGATCTCATGTTGAGCGGTGAGTTCAGGCGGGTGAGCGGTGTGGTGGGGTGGTCGGGCGGTGGTGGCTGGAAGTCGGGTCGGGGTGGGCATACGGTTGTCTCTCAACCGGCTCGGACGAGCGAGCTGTTGCGCAAGGGGAGTTCGAGCAGTTCACTACCAAGCGAGAAAGATAGAGCGAGAAAGAGAGCGAGATGACACGAGAAGAAGCCTACGCCTGCTGCCCCTCAGATTCGTACGTGGAATTTTATGGCGGCCGATGGCTCGTAGTCCCGTTGGCGCCCGTCCGGCAGCCCGCCTTCTTCGTGTGTCTTCCCGACAACGGCCGGGTCACCCGCCACTAACGTTTTAGTCGACGAACCGCGTGCCGGTCGGGTCGGTACAGGTCTCACATCGTCTTGGACTGGCAGTCGGTAACAGCGGGATTCGAACATCCCGGTGTTCGCCAAAGTAGTGTTTCAACGGTTTGATCGCTCGGGTCAGTGAAAGGGCTCGATGGCGTCCGCGCCGTCTTGGACTACTGAGTTAGAAATTCCATTGGCCGCCCGCTGGACCGGCTCGGCTGCCCCTTCCGGGGTAAGCGTATTTTTGCGTCCGCGGTAGGCGCCGCGCTGCTTAGCCAAGGCGATGCCTCCCGCTGGCGTTCCCTGATCGAGCGTCCAAATTCCGCGAAGGCCCCATGACCGAGAGCATGAGGTTGGCCGTGGAGGAATCCTCCCCAGTGAAGAGCGGGTGCTCCTTGACGAACGCCATGCGCACCCAGTAAGCCACCGCTCACTTTGCCCACAACTGGCCCGATACGTCGGATCGGCGAACCGCCGTTCCGCAGTCGCCGTCATCCATTGCAAAGGGACGCTTTCATTCCCTCCCGCGGCCAGTCCAGTCTGACTGCCGTGGCCTGGTCACAGAGCTGACTCGGTGAGGATTGCGGTAGCGTTCTGTCCGTTGCGGGGAAGTTTTCCGCTCCCCAAACCGGCAGCCAATGGGTTGACCATCCACTGAGTAGCGGCACCGGTCACATGATGCTGATAGGAAATGCGCCTTAGGGGCGGGTGGTAGCCACAAGTGAGCACGACGGTGAAATACAAGCCGGACGCTGAAATGTCCATTCTCCACAACCTGAACGCCAAGGTGAGCCACCATCCTTCAGTGTCAACCGGTCTTCCACACTGAGGGGGCCTATCACAACGGCGTATAATTTGACTGAACCCTAAGGCGGTGCATAATGCCCGATGAGAACCGGTTGCAGCGGATATCCCGAGAGTCAAACAAGGCCGAGGTTCACGGTGCGTGGGAGCGTTTCGTCCGGGGTGAGGATGATGTGCATGGTGTGCGGCCGGAAGTGGCGATCTCCTGGCAGCGTTCCCGGGACCAGTACCACATCGATCCGTTTCTGACCGAGGTGCCTGGTGCGCCGGACTCCCAGGCAGGTTACTCCCTCGACCAAGATGTCGTGTTCGCGGAGTTGGGTTTTTGTGCCGCGGCCATGGCAAACGGTGTGGCGGACGCCGGGGGTGTCGTGACCATCGCCGATGCTGGCGGCAGGATCCTGACCTCCTGGGGCGATAGGTACACCCGTTCGGTCGCCAACGCGGGCGGTCTTGCCCCGTGGTTCAGCTGGTCCGAGAGCGCGGTGGGTACGAATAGCATGGGTACAGCTCTGGTGGCCTGCCGCGCGGTGATGATCAGGCAGACGGAGCATTGGGCCCAGGCTTTTCACGACTGGTCCTGCGCGGCGGTGGCGGTGCGCGACGTTGTGAGCAAGGAGCCGGTTGCCGTTCTGAATATTTCGGTTTGGCGCAGTGAGCTGCCCTCGACAACGCGGCAATGGCTGGAGAGGGCCGGATCCCGCGCGCAGAGCAGTTTGCGCTGGCGCGCCCATGACAGCGGCGCCGAGCTGCTCGCCGTCTACACGCACGCCCGCGGCCGGTCGAGGCAGCCGCTCGCCGCCGTCGACACGGCAGGTGCGGTAGTGATCGCCGACGATACGGCAAGCGTCATCCTCGGCGTCCCCAGCAACACGCCTGCGGTTGATGCGGTGGGCCGCTGGATTCCCCAGCTCCCGGCACTCATCCACGCGGCCCGCTATGCCACCACACGGGCGAGAACAGACCATGCGTGGACCGGATCGACGCAAATCTTCACCCAGCTCGCTGACGAACCGTCATCGGTCGAGTTCCGCCCCGTCTTCTGTCGCGGCGAGCTGATCGGACACCTGATTTCTTTCGGTGCTGTCGCCGGCGAACAGTTCCCGCAGGCAGAAGCAGGCGGGTTATTGTTGGGGCAACCCCCGCGCCGGATTGTTGCGTTGCGTGCGGAGAACCGGATGGTGATGCTGCAGGCCTCGGAGGTCACGGTGGCCGAGGCGGATGGTAGCGGTGTGTGGTTGCACACGGATAATGGCAGGCTGCAGGCTGCGGTGTCCGGGCTGGACAAACTCGAAGCCGACCTTGCCGGTACCGGCAGTTTCCTGCGGGTCCACCGTCAGTATCTGGTCAACCTGAGCCGTGTCCGGGAGGTCGAGCGTCGGGAAAAGGGCGAACTGGTCCTGGTCATGGACGATCCAACGAACACGATGGTCCCGGTTTCTCGGCGGAACGTCCGCCCGGTACGTGATGCGCTGAGCATCTGAGGTTAGAGCCAGTGGGAAGGGACGTCGATTGCGTGCGCAGTACGGAGACGGGCATCTCACCGGCTTTTGCCCGACAGCGTGGGCACGAATTACGCATGGCCGCCTGAAAATTCTCCTCGATTTACGCCCGCTCCTTGAAGTAACCAACGTGCGGTGGATCCAAGACGAGTTCCGTGATCACTGACGAGTAAGCTACCGTCTCTGCCGTGTGGTTATCGGCAGCAATCTTGGCCAAGAAGGTCAACTGCTTCGGCGAAAGAAGCTTACCTTCCAGAAGCCAAGTCTGTTCCTGATCTGGGAACCGGATTGCGAGCGGGGTATCAGTCGCAATGATTGTTGAGGCACGCGAGATGGCCGCTCGGAGGGCAGTAACTTCCTCGCGCATTCGTTGAAGATCGTGAAAGTTCGTAGAGAAATTGAGCATCGGCGTGCACGTCGCCATCGAGTTCAGATTGAATGCCAGCAAGCGTTCCAGATGGCCGAGAGTCTCAACTAGACCCGGCAGTGTCTTCGGATCATGTCGCAGACCGTCGCGTCGCTTTGGTTGGCTGCCTTCGTCCTCCGTCAACGACTCATGATTGACGCGGGTCCGTCAGTCATCGAGAAACGTTCGTTTTACATGAAATCTCGGTGGATCACGAGATCGAACGGATCGCCGGTACGCTCAGTGTTCGTACTCCCGCTTGATGGAAGCGAAGCCTTACATCGTGGCTTGACTGGTCGATGAAACGCTTACTAAGTGGATGAGAAGATGCCCGCACCAGTTCGAGGAACCAGGGGGAGCGACGGATGTTGGCGATGAGCCGATCTATCGGCTACGCACGTACTCGCCATCTGGGCGCGTGACGATTATCGGTGACCGATCTGATCGGAGGGCTGCGGGGTGACAGCGATGATGCCGCGGTCGCGGAGGTGGGTCCGGCTCGCCTTGGATGAGTAGGCCTTGCCACCGCGCCGGCCCGGGCGTGTGCGTGTCCTGCCCGGACCGGCGCGGTTGATCTTCAACTGGTCCATCCGGCGGGTGAACACCGGCGCGTCTCCGCCCTGCTCGGCGGCGACCAGCAGCACCAGCGGCCTGCCTTTGCCATCGACCAGGGCGTGGCTCTTGGAGCTCAGTCCGCCGCGGAAACGGCCAATCGCATGGTCGTCTGGTTCATCTAACAGATTCATGTAATTAGACGGGGCCCCTGTGGTGCCGGGACGGTTGGTGCCGTGTTGGTGGGCGCGGTTCACTGTCGAGTCCACGGAGATCGACCAATCCACTTCGCCCCGGGCGTCAGCTTCCGTGAGCAGTCCGGCCAGCATTTTGTCCCAGGTGCCGTCGCCGCTGTAGCGGCGGTACCGCTTTCAGATGGTCTGCCACGGACCGAACTCGGCCGGCACATCGCGCCAGGCGATCCGGCTCCGATACCGGTAAATGATCCCCTCCACCCCCCGTCGGTCATCCCGGAACGGACGACCCCGACGACCATCAGAGGACGGCAGCAACGGCTGAATGCGGGCCCACTGCCCATCAGTCAAATCAGAAGTACGAGACACCCATCAAGCATCCCGACACGAGGATTTAGGAGACATGCTACTGGAGGGTCGAAAGGCGTCGACCTCGCCGCCGCCAGGATCAAAGCACCAACACGCAGTCGCCGGGTGCGTTACTTAGGCGCGTGCGCATCGGGCCGGCGCTAAAGCATGTTTCTCGCTTGGATGGTTAAAGCAAAGGGCAGGTGTTTTCCGGATTCCCGGAGATGCACCTGCCCTCTGTGACGACGTGCTAATTGCCTGGAGCCTAGGCTTTGGCTTCAGCATCCTTGGCGCGGCGGCGAACCACCGCTGCGGATGCTGCGCTGGCGGCCAGAGCGCCTGCGCCAACCAGCGACCACAGGACCAGGTTGGAATCGGCAACGCTGCTGGCCTGGCCGGTTGCGGTGCCAGCGGCGGTAACGCTGGAAACGGAAGCGAAACCGGAATTACCCTTGCCAGCGCCGACATGTTTGCCGCCGCCGTTGTTGTTGCCTCCGCCGTTGCCGGAATTCACAACCACGGCTGCCGAGCGCGTGGTGCCGGACGTGACGCCGACGGCGGTGATCATGTAGTTGCCACCGTCCGGGAAGGTAATGGTGGTCGAGAAAGCGCCTGTGCGGTCAGCGATGACGTTGAAGTTGGAGGGGGCGGGCCGCTCGCCTTCCGAATTCTTCTTGCCGCCGGTCCGCTGGAACGAAATGTTGATGGTTTCGCCGGCGATGTAGCCGCTGCCGGAGAAAGTGATGGATTCGCCGCGGGCTATGGTGCCGTCGGAAACGATGCCGTTCTCATTGCCCGGCGCCGGATAGGTGGCTGCCACGGCCGGAGCGGTGCCAGTCAGTGCGATTATTCCTGCAAGTGCAAGCGCTGCAATAGACTTCTTCATTTGTCCCCCCTTGAGACGATTTACGAAATTCGCGTGATGATGGGGATGCGGATCCCCACGCGATAATGTGCTGAAATCCCAAATGTCTGGCCAGTGACGACGGTATCACTCACAGCTTTCTCCCAGCTAAGTAAGTCCAGAGTGGTTACAAAGGGTTAACCTACTGTCTAGGTCCAATAGATTGGAGCCGCTTCAGAAGGCGCCATGCCACACTTGCCCCATGGATGAGATCACGCCGCCTGAACCGCCTGTGCCTCCCGCCCAGAAAATCCGGGAGATGATCGACTGCGCGCACCGGATGGCGGCGTCCATGGAGGCTGAAACGGGGCTGGTTCGCCGGCTGGGCAAATCATGCCCGAACCACGACCTGAACGAGATCATCGCAGGCTGGAATTTCACCGCTCTGGCCATCAGGGAAAGCTACGACGGCCGATTTTGAGCGCCGCCGGAGGGTTAGGGAGCCTGGCAGCATGCGGCTGTGGTCCGCAAAAGCTGTGGCACCCCGGGACGAACATGATGGGCCGTCTACTATTCCGAGCGCGGCCACCGGCATGAGGAACAGGTTTTCTTCAACGAAAATGACGCATGTAACCATTTGCTTCAACTCATGAGGCAAATGGCGTCTGTCCGGAAGAGAAATGTAGAAGAGGGCTCCACACAAGGCGTGGCTTTGGATACCAAGGGTTGAGTGGTGAGCGTCTGTTGCCTCATGTCATAACGTCCGGGAAGGGGTAGATCTCGCGACGCCGCTGGGGTAGGTTGAGCGCAATTATCAGAGTCGCTGTGGAGTAAACCGTGACCAGTAGCAGGCACAATCACAATTGGCATGTCCCCTCCCGCCTCCTCATCGCCCTCGGCATTGCAACAGCAGCCACGTTGGCGATCTCCGGGTGCACATCCACGCCCACGCAGGCCCCCGCATCGTCCACTGCACCGCCGACGGTGGCCGCTTCACCTACCGGCACGACGGAGGAAGGAAAGACAGGATCGGCGACTCTTGGCCGACTTGACAAAGCCAAGGTCCAGAACACTTTCCAAACTCTCGCAAAGGAGCTGCTCGTACCGGGAGCGGCCATGATGCTCCGCACCACCCAAGGCGACGTCAGCCTCACCTACGGCGTGACGAGCGCCGGAGGGTCTACATCTGTCTCACTCGATGACCACATCCGCATCGGCTCCGTCACAAAAACGTGGACCGGGACTGTCATTCTTCAGCTCGTGCAGGAAGGCAAACTGAATCTTGAGGATCCCGTTTCGAAGTACCGCTCTGACGTACCCAACGGCGACAAGATCACCATCGAACAACTCCTGACCATGCGTAGCGGAATCTACAACTACTCGGAGTCGTACGAGCTCAGCAAGGCCCTCGATATCACGCCGCAGCGGGTCTGGACGCCTGAGCAACTGTTGGGTATCGCCCTGCCGCTGCCCACTTATTTCGGCCCCGGCGAAGGCTTCCACTATTCGAATACCAATACGGTTCTGCTGGGGCTCATAGCCGAGAAACTGGATGGCAAGGGCTTCGGGCAGATCGTGCGCAATCGGATCCTGGGACCACTCGGCCTGGAACAAACATCGTTTCCGGCGTCGGACTCTTCGGTCCTTCCCAAGCCCTTCTCCCGCGGTTACATGTACATGGACAATCTCCTCACTCTGTCCACGACCAGGCTTCCAGCGGACTTGATGGCGAAGGCACAGGACGGGTCGTTGAAACCGAATGACTACACAAACGCCAACCCTTCTTGGACGTGGGCTGCCGGGCAGGGCGTCTCCACGGCGGGCGACCTCATGACCTTGGCCGAGGGCCTCACCGATGGCAAGCTGCTCAACCCGGACCTTCAAAAGAAGCGCATGGAGAGCCTTGCGCCGATCGACCCGGACAACCCAGACGCGGCGCGGTATGGCATGGCACTGGCCCAGTTCGGCCCGCTCTTCGGACACACCGGCGAACTCCCCGGCTACAACACCTTCATGGGCAGAGATCCGCAGAACAAGGTGACCTTGGTGGTGTGGACCAACCTTGCCCCGTCACCGGATGGGCGGGACCCGGCGTCCACTATCGCCAAGGCCATCATCGGGGACCTCTACGGCGCAGCGCCTTCAGGCCCAGCCACGCGGTGAACCTCAGACACGGCGACGGCCAGCGCATGGCTCCAAGAGTCGGGCGACATAGCTGTTCACGTCTATTGTCGGCGTCGACTGCATGACGCTGTTGATTTTAGCGCGCCGTCCGGAACTGAGATGACTGCTGCCTGGTTGGTCGTTCGTGACTGTTCATTGCCAGACTGGAGAGTGACTGCGTGACCGGCTGGTGGGCGCTGAAGCGCCCTTTGCGGATAGGAACCCATGCGCGCCAGGCTCTGGTGAGGCCCTGTCCATTTCGGGAGTTTACGACGGCGGCGACGAAGCTTTCGGTGAACGGGGTCAGATCATCCATGAGCATGGCGCTGCCCGCCCGCCGTGGTCTGTGGCCTGACCGGCCCCGTGATGACGAGTTGGCAGACCGGCCGCGGGCGGTCACCGGGAGCTCAGCCCTTCAGGGTCGTGTCGAGTAAGGCCCGCAGCTCCTGGAAGTGCCGCTCGGTGGCTTCGGGGTCAAAGGCGGCGGTGTCGGCCATGGTATAGCCGTGGGGCGCCCCTGCGTAGATTTCGTTGGTCGCCTCAAGCCCTGTGGCCTGTAGGGCTTCGCCGAGCCGGGCGACGGCGTCCGGAGCCATGCTGCGGTCATGGTCCGCGTGGCCGAATACGAACCGGGCCCGCGCGTCGCCAAGCTTGAGGTGCGGGCTGTCCGGTTCGGCCGTGGCCAGCCCGCCGCCGTGGAAGCCGCCGCACGCTGCCACCAGGTCCGGGTGTGAGGTTGCGGTCCGGACAGCCAGCCGGGCCCCCATGCAGTAACCGGTGGTCCCGATGGGGCCGGGAGCTACGCCCTCGAGTCCGGCCAGCGCGGACACCCAAGCAGTGATGTCCCGCAGGGCCTTGTCCGGTGTCAGTCGGCCAACCCGGGGGAAGGCAGCCTTGCCTGCAGCTTCCCTGCCTTCCTGGGTTGACATGTCCGCAGCCGGGGCCAGTTCGGCGATAGATCCATCACGGTAGAAGACGTTGGGTGCCAGCACCACGTAGCCCCAGTCGGCGATGCGCTGGGCCATCTCCTGGATTCGGGGTCGCAGACCGAAGGCGTCCATGTAGAGGATGACGCCGGGAAGTGGGCCAGTTGCGGTGGACGGGCGGGCCACCAGGGCCTCAGCGGTGCCTGCTGCGGCAGCGATTTCGATGGGCATGGGCCCACACTATCGGAGCTCAGCAGTAGCGCCGGGTCACGGTCCCACCACGACGACGAGAAAACGGGGGCGGCGCTCCTGACGACTACGCGCAGATCCGGGAGGGCCGGAGCGGAGAAATACGCTCTGGAAGAGGGAGTCCGGGACCCATTTCCAATGGTCGTAATCACGTGGGTGCCCGAGACCATAACTGTTCGGGCCCCCGGTCGCGTGGGGCAGATGGAAGTTGGGTTGGCCAGAGGGGCTGGCGCCGGCGAGCTTCCAGGCCGCTGCGCCGTTCAGGGCGTGAAGCAGTCGGGCCAAGGCCGTGGGGGCGGCCCCGAATGAGGGGAAGGTGCGAGGCCTTCGCTGCTTCCCAGCTTCCCCTCATCCGTGGCGGTAGCCGGAGCAGCCCGCACCGACCGTGAATCCCGTGTCGGACGGTAAATCAAGTTTCAGTGATGCTGACGCTGCATGCGCCTCCCGGTTGCGCTCAGTTTGAGAATCCCCGCACGCACGGCCAGGCATGTATTCGGCCGTGCCAAATGTGGCGCCCTCGAACGAGGCGTTCGTCCGCCCCATGCACTGGCGTGCGCGTGGCGGGAGTTGGCTGGGGCTCCGGAGTGTTGGGCGGCGGCCGTGGGGCGCCCGCGGAAAACCCGGCGCTTTGTGTGTCAG